>JBAVRC010000135.1:0-2122 GCA_049694615.1 Thermosynechococcaceae cyanobacterium
ACATAGAACTTGATCCGTTTCGCCAGAATAATGTCCCGTAACTCCTCAGGGAGATGCTGCCAAGTTTCGTCGGCATTGTAGGGGCTATTGAGCAGGAAAGTGGCTTCTACTTTTGCTTCCTTGAGTACCTCGTACTTCTCGACAAACTCCCACTGATGACAGGCGACGAAGTTGGCACTTTCGATCAGGTAGGTCGAGCGAATGGGATCGGGGCCAAACCGCAGGTGAGAAACCGTGACCGAACCGGACTTTTTGGAGTCGTAGACGAAATAGCCTTGGGCGTAGTTTTCTGTTTCCTCGCCGATGATTTTGATGGAGTTTTTGTTGGCTCCCACGGTCCCATCTGAACCCAAGCCGTAAAAGATCGCTCGGACTACCGAATCTGGCTCGATGGCGAAGTTTGAATCGATCTCTAAGGAGGTATGGGTGACGTCGTCGATAATGCCAACGGTGAAATGATTTTTGGGCTTGGCAGCAGCGAGATTATCCAATACCGCTTTTACCATCGCTGGCGTAAATTCTTTGGAAGACAGGCCGTAGCGTCCACCCACAACGCGAATGTTGGAGCGTTCTGCTTCTGCCAACGAATTGACCACATCTTGGTAGAGGGGTTCGCCCAAACTGCCCGGTTCCTTGGTGCGATCTAAGACGGCGATCGCCTTTACCGATGCGGGCAAAGCAGCAACAAAGGCATCCAAACTCCAGGGACGATAGAGCCGCACTTTGAGGACACCGACCTTTTCGCCGTGAGCCATTAGATAATCGACGGTTTCGTGAACCGTTTCGCACCCTGACCCCATCAACACTATCACCCGTTCCGCCTCTGGATGGCCGTGATACTCAAATAGGCGATAGGTACGACACGTAAGTTGGGCCAAGTCGTCCATGGCGGACTGTACCAGTCTGGGACAAGTCTCGTAAAAGGAATTCACGGTTTCCCGCGCCTGGAAGTAAACATCCGGGTTTTGGGCGGTGCCGCGAATGACGGGACGGTCGGGGGTAAGGGCACGGCTACGGTGGGCCAGGATGGGGGCGGTGGGAATGAATGATCGCAACTCCTCATCGGCAAGCAACTCGATCTTCTGGACTTCGTGGGACGTCCGAAACCCATCGAAGAAGTGAAGAAAGGGAATGCGGGAGTCAAAGGTAGCACGGGTGGCGATCGCAGCAAAGTCTTGGGCTTCTTGCACGGAAGCCGAACACAGCAAGGCACATCCGGTCGAACGGACGGACATAACATCTCTGTGGTCGCCGAAAATGGAAAGCCCTTGGGCGGCCAGCGATCTCGCAGCAATGTGGATGGCAATCGGGGTGAGTTCCCCGGCAATTTTGTAGAGGTTGGGGATCATCAATAGCAGCCCTTGGGAGGCTGTAAAGGTGGTGGTCAGCGATCCAGCTTGCAGCGATCCGTGAACGGCTCCAGCCACGCCGCCTTCGCTTTGGAGTTGCACGACGTGGGGAATTGCACCCCAAAGATTGGGTTGTTTCGCGGTGGACCAGGCATCAGCCCATTCGGCCATGGTGGAGGAGGGTGTAATGGGATAGATGGCAATTACTTCGTTGAGGCGATAGGCGATGCGAGCGACGGCTTCATTTCCATCGAGGGTTGCAAAGTGGGGTGTTTTCATGACGAAAGGACTCCCAGTTGATTTAGGTCTTGAAAGGTTTGTTGCGCTTCATCTTCATCCAGGATACTGAGGGCAAAGCCGACATGGACGATGACATAATTGCCGACGATGGCTTCAGGGACATAGGCCAGGTTTACTTCTTTCAAAATGCCGCCGAAGCTGACTTTACCGGAACGAAAGAGGTAGGCATTTTCCTGGTTGGGCAGCGGTTCGGTAATACTCACAATTTGACCGGGAACGGCTAAACACATAGCACACCTCCTTCTTTGCTATTTTGTAAGGCCCAGTTAGCGCCGAGTATCTGCCCTACCGCAAGGCCGCCATCATTGGGCGGAATCTGATGGTGCCAATAGGGTGCAAAACCCTCGGCTCGAAGCCGCTGAATTGAGCGTTCGAGCAAATAGCGGTTTTGGAAACATCCCCCAGTCAGTAAGACTTGCTCTATTTTGACTTGATGGGCGATCGCCACAATCATCTCAACAAGGGTGTTGTGA
>JBAVRC010000136.1:0-8061 GCA_049694615.1 Thermosynechococcaceae cyanobacterium
CTAGGGTGAGGGCCGATAGTGTCCCGCTTTAAGCTTTATCCCGTTCAGGGAATATTGCCGATGCGATCGCCTCCACTTTAGCGTTACAAAGGGCGATCGCAGTTCTAGCCATTGCAGAAGCTTGTCATCGAACAGTCAAGGATGAGATAATAAACGTACAGCTTTTAGGTACATTTATGTTGGCCCAAAGTACCACTTCTCCAACCGATGCACGCAAGAATTTCTTTTCCCTTCTAGACCAAGTTGCGAATGACCATCAGGTCGTTATAGTAAAACGCCGAGAAGGAGAGAATGTGGCTTTGATTGCTGAGTCCGACTTGTCAAGCCTTTATGAAACCGCCTATTTATTAAAATCCCCCAAAAATGCTCAGCGTCTTTTGGCAGCTTTAGAACGGTCTAAAGCCAGAGACAATCAAACCGTTGAAACACTTTCCACAGAACAAGCCATTGCTCAGTTAAAACAGGAGTGCCGATTTGAGCAAGAAGAAGGGAAAGTCTAGCCCTTCGGCAATCCAGCCGACTCAACGGGTCCCAATTTTTGATGAAGTATTTCGTGAAGATCTGGCCTGGTGGTTTAAGGTAGATAGCGCAAAAGCCAATAAAATCCTTGATCTCGTTTCCGATATGATGCGTAGCCCCTTCGACGGCATTGGCAAACCAGAACCGATTAAATATATGGAATCCGACACCTGGTCTCGTCGCATCGATCTAGAACATCGTTTAGTTTATAGAGTCAGGCATGATCGCGTTGATTTCTTAGCCTGCCGTTACCACTACGGCTGAAACAACTTCCTAATCTAGCCCCTTCAAAATCTGCTGCCGTTAGGCTTAGTTTAGGGAATATTGCATAGGCGATCGCCTCATTTTGAGCGACACAAAGGGCGATCGCCTATGCTAGAAACATCATCATTGTCTGAGTAGCCCAGCATGACCGAAGTCACCCTCAACCTCCCGGAGTCGCTGATTGCCCACGCCCAAAAACTTGGGCTAGCCACCCAACGGAACCTCGATACCGTCCTCACCGACACCCTAGCAATGCTGTGGCTAACCCTTGAAGAAATCCCAGGCACATCCGAATCACCCGTCTCCGAACTATCGGACAATGCCTTGCTAGAACTCGCCGATGCCAAAATGAACGAAGCTCAAAATCAACGCTTAGGAGACCTTCAGGCCAAAGGCAAAACAGCAGGACTAACCGATGCCGAACGTTACGAGCTTTTAGCCCTGCTCCAGATCTATCAACTCGGTCAACTACGCAAATCAGAAGCGCTGGCTGAAGCCATCCGTCGCAAGTTACGCGAACCATTGCCTGCATGAGCATTTCGGAACAACTTCGCCAAAAAGTGCGGCAAAATGCCAAAAATCGCTGCGAATACTGCCTAAGTCATCAAGACTATGTAATGGGGCGTCTTCAGATCGATCATATCGAACCCTTTGTCCTAGGCGGAGAAGACCGCGAAGAGAACCTTTGTCTCGCTTGCGAATTGTGCAACCAATACAAATGGACCCAAACCGAAGCAGTCGATCCAAAAACAGGTCAGACCATTGCCCTATTCCATCCTCGCCAGCAAACTTGGTCAGAACATTTTGCTTGGAGTTTCGATAACGTCACAATCCTAGGTCGTACAGGCTGCGGTCGAGCCACCATTGAAGCCCTAAAACTAAACAACGCTATAGCCCTAACCGTCCGGCGAAATTGGGTACGCGCAGGTTGGCATCCTCCACAACAAAGTTGATGCGATCGCCTATGCTAATCACTGTATGAGTAGCCCAGCATGACCGGAGTTGCCCTTAACCTCCCGGAGCCACTGATTGCCCGTCCAAATTTCTCTCGCATTGGCGAAAAATGGATCGAAGAAGACCCAACAAAATTGACATTTCCCCAATCCCATACAGAAATGATTCGCTCAACTCTTGATTAACCTCTAGTCGATAAAATTTCCAGCCCTCGCCATTGGTGACAATGCCATAGATATCAATGACTTTTCCCAATTGTTGACAGATCAATTGACAGGTCTGCATCTCCACCAAACACTGAGCCGCCCCCTGTTCAAAATCATCTTTTTTTGCCTCAATTACGCACACAAATGGAGCTTCTAAATAAGCCCGACGCTCAGCAATTAAGTAGTCTGCATTGCCGCAAACATCATCCCCTTCTAAAAAAGCGCCCTTCCAGACCTTGAGGCGATTAAATCCCTCTAATCCCTCCTCACAGATGGCATCAATCAACAACGTCTTGGATACTTCTAGACTTTCTAAGTCAAATCGTTGTAGCCGCTCCAGTCTCTGCCGAAAAAAGTCGCTAATGGGAATGGGTTGTGCCTCAATTGCCCAGCGCTTGAGTTCTGTTACACCCAAGTGCTTAAATGCTTCTCGGTAAGTGAAGCTAGAAAAAGGTTTCTTTCGCTGTTGGGTTGCCTGGATCATAGGGAATATACTGCATCTCTAGGTTTGCTACAATTATGCGCTGCTCTGTCAATGAAGGGCTAATACAGGTTAATGTTGATACGATCCCGCCCTTTCAACCCCACTTATTCCGCCACCGTCAAAATTTCCGCTGCTGATAGGCTCAGTTCAGGGAAAATCGTAGATGCGATCGCTTCGCACCCAGAGTCCGCATCCCTCGCCCTAAACAGCCGTACCTGATACACCCCATCCACCAAGGTATAAACACTCACCGTCGGCACCTTAGGCGACCCAATAAATCGCCGTCCCCCCAACGCTCGATAATCTACAATCCAATACTCCGGGATACCCAGCAGTTCATAGTCTTCCAGCTTCTTGGCATAATCATCCTGCCAATTCGTGCTCGCCACCTCCACCACTACCTGAGCAGAGACCCCCCGCGTAATCGTAGAAGCCTTTTTCCAAAGCGGCTCTGATCGCAATTGAACGCGATCCAGCACAATCAAATCCGGTACATAACCATCCAAATTTCCCTCAGGCTTTACGCAGCAGGTCTTAGGAATAAACCAGGGCAAATCCAGTCGTTCTATTTCGCGATCCAGCTTGCGAGTCAGCAGACTAATCACTTCTTCGTGTTCGCCTCTGGGCCGCACAGATATCACCTCCCCATCCATTAGCTCATAACAATTCCCATCCTCCGGGTACCAATCCAGAAACTCCTCAAATGTCATAGGGCGTTGCAACGCTTGAATCATGACTGTGCTTCCTCCGAGTGGCGGTACATCGTCAATATCTCATCTTGGATCATCTGCACCAACTCCGGCAGTTCCAACGCGGACTTTTGGTGCGGAGCGATCGCCCCTTTGCTGTTGTCGCAGCAGCGTTGCACTCGGAAGACCGCACTATCCCCATCTTCCCACCCGGTAAAAAGCGTTCCGGCTTCTGAAAGATTTATACTCGGTTAAAGGCAAGAACAGTACAGGGGCAAAGAATCGGTGAAGGTTGGTAGCTACGAACATAAAAAACGATTCTGTCGTATTTTGACCGACAGCCCTATCCCCCACGATCTTCCATTCTCTTGGCCTGCGCTAGATCGAGAGGCCATAGCGCGCCTACAGTCTATTCCCTTTTGGGCGGATAGCCTTCAAGCCAAACGCAAAGGCGGACAATCCCTCGCGGCCTTTGCCCAATCCTTCGATGACCTGCTCCTGAAAAATGCGTTTGCCCAATTGGGACAAGAACAATTCCACCAGGCTGCGGTCCTCGAATCCCTCATGAGGGAATATGGGATACCGGTTCCACCCGCATTGCCAAGTGGATTGCAAGTTCCCTCAGATAATGCGGTGATCGACTGGGGGTACCGACATTGTTTGGATACCTTTTTCGGCTGCGGGTTGTTTGCGCTGGTTCGAGAGCGGCAGTTTTTACCCGAAGACCTTTGGCACCCTGCGGATGATCTGCTGAATGCATCCGCCCGTCATGCCCTGTTTTTTGTCAATTGGTTGGGATATCGAAACGTCAAATTGAAAAAATATGGTAGCGAGTTGCGCGGTCTGGGGGTGTTGTTTCAACGGCGGCAAGCGCTGCTGGCCCTCCTGACGGCCTTTGGCCCTAAGGAAGATGAAGACCCAACGCCCATGACCGAACTGCTAGAGCGTTGTACCGCCCATCAGTTTTTGCAGCATTGTCGGGATGCCCATCAGCAAAGGTTCCAAGCTTTGGACGCCGATCTGTTGCAGCCGCACCTTAGCCCTAACTTGGCGCAGATTCTCCAAGACATGCTCAAGCTATGGCCCCAGCGGCGGGCCGAAGCCACAATCGATTCTGTACAGCCCTGAATTTCGTCCCTTAACGGCGGACGCTACGGGGATCTAAGGCATCCCGGAGGGCATCGCCGAGCAAGTTAAACGACAGAACCGTTAACACAATCAAAATGGCGGGTGGCCAGATTAACCAGGGTTGAAAAATCAAAATCGAGGCGTTGGTAGCTAAGGACAACAGATTCCCCCAAGAGGGATCGGGTTGCTGAATCCCCAGGCCGATCAGGCTAAGCACCGACTCCGCCCCAATGAACCCTGGAATCGAAAGGGTTGCGGAAATAATGACGTAGGATGCGGTTTGGGGCAACACATGACGCACGATGATGTACAACGGTCGTCCGCCCATGGCTTGGGCCGCTTGGACAAATTCCCGTTGTTTAATCGATAACACTTCGCCGCGAATCACCCGTGCCAGTCCGGCCCAACTGACAAAGGAGGTAATGAGCACAATCAAAATAAAGCGATCGCTGCTGCTGAGGGTATCGGGCAAGACCTTGGCCAGGGCCACAATTAAATAGATGGAGGGAATGGTCATCAACACCTCCACCAAGCGCATTAGAACGCTATCGACGATGCCGCTGAAATAGCCAGAAATACCGCCCACCAGCATCCCGAGGGGAAAAGAAATCGCCACCCCTAACAGACCAATACTCAGGCTGACCCGTCCGCCAAAGAGCAAGCGACTGAATTGATCGCGGGCTTGCTCATCGGTACCCAACAGGTTCAGTTTGCCTGGACCTTCCGTGCCCAATAGATGGCGATCGCCGGGAATACCGGGAATCACCACCACTTGATCGATTTTGGGATCCGACCAGGACCATTGGGTGGGCAAGGGCAACTTGATTTGCCCCAATCGGTAGGCTGGCCCTTTGGCAAACAACCGAACGGGAGAAGGTTGCTGCCGATCTTCCTTAATGAGCCGCTTGCCTGTCTCCACATCCACCGGGCCTTGGGTGGTGGGGTAGACGTGGGGACCCATCCATTGGCCTTGATCGTTGTGCCAGTAAACTTTGGTCGGCGGCAACAGGGACCCATCCGTTTGCGAGTCGTAGGGATCGTAGGGGGCAAAAAAGTCAGCCCCAATCACCGCTAGGTACAAAATTAAAAGAACAATAATGCCAAAGCGGGCCAAGCCATTTTTTCGGAGTCGTTGCCACCAGGTCATGGGTTCGGTTGTACAGGATTGAGGTCTAAGCGGCAACTGATGGTGCGATCGCCGCCCACCGATGCCGAATGACTATATAGTGTACTCCCTTGCGTCCCCTAGCTACTTGATGGGTAGCGATCGGGAAAAGTCCAGGATGTCGTCGTCCTAACCGAATGAGCTTTGGGATTCCCATCAAGAGATTGGGGTGGATTCCCCGCGTTGATATAATCGTGGTAGGGATACGGAGAGGTTGAGGGCGTTTGTGGTGGGCAGGATTTAGGCGATAGTTGCGAATTTGATAGGGCGATCGCCTACCCTCTCTCTCACCAAAAACCCGAAATCTTTGCGAACAAAGTACTAAAATCGCTGGCGGGTTAGTGTCATGCGTTTCACAGCCGGCAAGTAAAGTATAAGCTTGCACCAGTATAAAACAACCGTCCTGTGAAAGGGCGGGTTAGACATTACCCCACCGATCAATTCAAACTGCTCAAGGACTGGATTGTAAGTGTGCCACCCTCAATCGTATCAAACTGTACTCGATAGCCATAAAGCAAACTCATCCCAATTAAAGGAGATGCTTCAGATCCATTAATGTCAATGCGCCGGAATTCCCCATCCCAAATAACAAAGCCGCTGTAAACGTCAAAAACACAAGTACTTCCATCCCCCAATGTTCCTTCTTCCCGACTATAAGCCCGTAAGTTGAGGGTGCTCAGAATGGCTAGAGGCAAAGTCAGAAAGCCTGTAAATCCTGTATCAATGACCGCATCAATCACTTGTCTCTGTTTATCTGCATTACCCACGACCAAGCGAATCGTCACCTCGCGGTTTTGATCGATAATTCCATGCATCATAACGTTACAGCAGGCGACCTACTCCAAAGCGGTGAACGCCTTTGTGTCCAATCCGAACCCGCCAAATTTGAGCATCAGGGCATCGTTCAAGCAATCGATCAGACGCGATGATGGTATCATCGGCGACCTCAAAGGTTCCCGTTTCAATGTCGATCGCAACAATTTTGCCATGATTGCCTTGCTCGACTTGGGGACGTACCTGAGATTCATAAATCTCATTACCACGTCGAGCAAATTCTTCTTTGCTATAGCGAAGTTGCTGAACCGTCATAGGCTTTGACCTCGTTACAACGTTACGCCTACATTTTACCTTTAACGATCACCTGTCCGACTTAGAGACTATGTTAGACCAAAGTGAAGCGATCGCCTCACACCCTCACACCTTGCCTCACCTCGACCGCCAGCGGACTGCACTAACTGAACCTTCTGAGATTTATGGATACTCCTTGAAATCAATAAGCTCTTTAATTTGTCTCACAACTGGATAGACTGCGAGGCTTAGAGTGATCAGCCTGTTCAAATGCACCTTGCAACATATCTGAATAAAGTTTTCCAGTGACTTGCATGGCATAAATAACGGAATCAAGATCTTTTTGGGTTTTGACCAGCTCAGAAATATAAGATTCCATCAGCTTATTATGCCCTACATCAATCGCACTGTGATCTTCTAGAAAAGACATGGCTTCATGGGGAACACCAATTTTTTTCAAAAAATCCATGTAGGAACCACCTTTTTTGGTTGGTGTAAATTCTAGAAAGAACAGGTAGCCTAAGTAACCAATCGGATTGAGGTTGTAGATTTGATAAAAGGCAAAACTAAGTAGGGCGGTTGTGGCAGGCAATGGATTCTCATAGGGAATTAAATCAATCGTCTCACCTAATGTCTTTAAATCATTGAGGGCAAGCTGGTCATGTCCAATTTCAGAGATAGCGTGACGATAAAAGTCCTTAATCATCCTGCGCTGCTCCCCTCGGAAATAGATTGTTGCAAGCGCCTGAATCTGAGGATTTTCTCTTGCATGATGGAAAATTTGTCGTAAAATCTCCTTGTAGTGATTGATCGTAATCTCTCCAGAGGCAATACGGCGCATGGGCAGGCTTGAATCGAAGTCTGCAAGAACATCGTGAAATTCCGCTAGCACAGTATCCATTGGGTTCATAGCAATACCAGTGTGATTTTTGCGATTAATTGAGTACAATCAAATGTAGGACGTAGAGCAATATCCTGCCTACTGACAAATAGGATACACTTACTTAAATATCAAACACTAAACAATAGAGAATTGATAGCGACTAAAGAAGTTTTGATACTCTCGTCTGAAGGGCGAGCTAATTTTTTCTAAATAATTAATGTCCTCCAGATCTAGTACCATGACCGTAACATCGCCATACTCAGGGTGATAGTCAGTCTTATGAATGCGGTAGCCTAATCCTTCAAAAAAAGGGATTAAGTGAGGGTTGGCATCAATAAAGTCATAGCGAATTCTGTCCTTAAGAGCTAATGCATAAGCAGCATTTGCCAGACGCACAGCCAAGGTCCCTTTACGGTACTCGGGCTTAAGCATTAATTTGGTTGTAATTGATGTACGCTGCTGATGGAAATAACCTACCTGAGACATTACATAGAATTCTTCGTAATAACTCAGATCTGATCGTTTACTGTAGTTCAGCCGCAATGTTCCTACAATTGCTCCATTTTCGTAGGCAGCGAAAATACTAGCGGTCGCATCTAGGGGTTCAAAAATTCTTTTTTTCTCGTGATCTGCGTAGAACTGAATGCGACTCATTTCCTCGGGATAAAGCTTAAAGCGGGACAATGAGTGGGATTGATTGT
>JBAVRC010000137.1:0-7418 GCA_049694615.1 Thermosynechococcaceae cyanobacterium
CCCTTTATCACCCAAGCGGTTAAAAGCGGGAAAGGTAAAGTTAGCTTTTCGAGTAAAGACGTACCCGGTTTGATCGCAGATACCCAAATCATTCACCAAAAAGTTATCGATGAACAACCAGAGGAAGTTCAGAAATTGGTAAATGTTTGGCATCAGGTGTTGGATTTTCGGGAAAAAAGCCCCGAAGCAGCCTATGCAATAGAAGCGAAGCGAGCCGGAGTTTCGGTTGCAGATTATAAAACCTTGCAGCAGGGGCTGGAATGGCTAACACCTCAACAAACGCTGGAGAATTTTCAGCCCGGAAATACCACGCGATCGCTCGCCCATGCCGGAGAGATTGTGGCTGATTTTATGCTAAAGCAAAAGCTAATTAGTACTAAACCTCCTGCAACTAACGAGTTAATCGATGATCGCTTCATGAAGGCTTACGTAGCGAAGGCAACAACCTGAGTCTTATATCATCATTACGATTTGTCAAAGTTCTAACATCGGCTTCAACCGTTATGCCTAATTCATCCCTCTCTCGTCGCTCATTTTTGCGTTCCTCTGCATTGGCGATCTCATCCTTGGCAACCGTCGCGAGTTGTCAGCAAGCAAACAATTCGGGGAATAGTGCTTCAGATCCGCTGCTCCGGCTTGGGATGAATCTTTGGGCCGGGTTTATGCCGTGGAAAGTGATTCAAGAAAAGGGTTTCTTCCAATCGAATGGATTGAATGCCGAAGTCGTTTGGTTTCCTGTCCTTTCCGATCAGCTCGCCGCCTTCAATGCCGAAAAAGTTGATGTTGCCGGGATGACGATGTCGGATTTCCTGAATGGAATTTCAGCGGGCTTAAAGACAAAAGTAATTGCCATTACAGATGTTTCTCTGGGAGCCGATGCAATTTTAGTCAACCCTGCAATCCAGTCGCTTAAAGAACTTGCTGGCAAAAGCGCTTCCATCGAAATTGGTACCGTTGGGTATATGTTGTTCCTGAAAGCCTTGGAGAAAGGAGGCGTTCCAGAAAAACAAGTTCAGATTGTGAATCAGGTCGCGGATGCAGCGACAGCAGCCTTAATTGCTGGAAAAGCTAACGTGATCTATTCCTATGAACCCTTCGTTAGCCAAGCCGTGTAAGCGGGTAAGGGTAAAGTAATTTTTTCTAGTAAAGATGTTCCTGGTTTGGTGCCAGATTTACTGGTGATCCATGAAAAAGTTTTGAATCAGCAACCCACCTCCGTACAAAAGTTATTGGATGTTTGGTTCAAAACACTGGAATATCGCAAGACTCACCTGAATGAAGTTTTACCCATTGAAGCGAAACAAGCTGGAACCGAGATTAAGGATTATCAAGCCTTGCTGAAAGGGTTTAAATGGCTCACTCCCCAAGACTGTATCAAAGCCTTTGAACCCGGAAATACGACAGAATCTGCCGTTTACGCTTCAGACGTCATTGCAGATTTTATGCTTAAACAAAAATTAATTAGCAATAAGCCAGGTTCATTCACAAGTTTTATTGATTCTCGTTTTGTGAATCAATATCTTGCAAGTAAATCAGCTTAATTTTATGGCTGATTCCTTTATTTAGATATACGTATCAAATGAAAAATAAACCAGAATTAATCATTAAAGGTCTTCATAAATGTTTTCCAGAAAAGCAAAGTACACTGCTTGTCCTTAAAGATATCAACATGCAGGTTAACCGCAACGAATTTGTTTGTGTTGTCGGGGCATCCGGCTGTGGTAAATCGACGCTTTTGAATATTATTGCGGGATTAGATGAACCGACCTCTGGCGAGTTATTACTGGATGGGCTTCCCATTGATGGACCTGGAGCCGATCGCGGGATGGTGTTTCAAAACTACACGCTCTACCCTTGGCTAACAGTTGCCCAAAACATCGAGTTTGGGCTTGAGCTACAAAATATGCCTGCGTCAGAACGCAAGCAACGGGTTCGCCATTATATGGAAACGGTCGGTTTAAACCGCTTCGCCGATGCTTTACCCAAGGCATTGTCGGGCGGCATGAAACAGCGGGTGGCGATCGCCCGTGCGCTAGCGAACGAACCCGATATTTTGCTCATGGACGAACCTTTTGGCGCATTAGACGCACAAACCAAAGAAGTTTTGCAGGAGTTTATGTTGCAACTCTGGCGACAAACTCATACGACCGTTTTGATGGTCACCCACGATGTGGAGGAAGCCGTATTTCTGGCCCAGCGGATCTATGTGCTTTCCGCACGACCAGGACAAATTAAAGCAGAAGTTCATATTAATTTAGATAGCGATCGCGATCTTTCCGCCAAAAGCACTGAAGTATTTCAACGCAAGCGACGAGAAGTTCTGGGCTTAATTCGAGACGAAATTTTCGCTAATGTTTACTAGAGATAATCTCCAGGATTCCTATTAATACTTCCTTTTTATTGCCGATGAAAACTCAAGATCGAGAAATAACGTCTCCAGAACAACTTCCTTTAAAGAAGCGTCGTCGCAAATCAAAAGGACGGCGATCGCAATTCTGGAAAATTCGGAGCGAGATTCCTAAACCTATCTACTACGCCATGGTAGGGCTATCGATTTTGATTCCCATCCTCGCATGGTCAGGGCTAAGCTATAGCGGATTTGTTAAACCCCTTTTTCTTCCCACTCCTACAGCCGTTCTTCAACAGTTTTGGCATCTGCTCCAAGAAGGAGAATTGATAAACGATATTCTCGCCAGCATTTCCAGAGTAGGCTGGGGATTCTTCTTTTCTGCCCTATTCAGCATTCCACTCGGATTATTGATGGGTACATTCAAGAGTATGGAAGGACTGTTTGAACCCATCACAGGCTTATTTCGGTATATGCCTGCTGCGGCGTTTATTCCGCTCATTATTCTCTGGATTGGTTTGGGTGAGCCGTCTAAAATTGCCATTATTTTTCTGGGAAGTTTTTTCTATAACACCTTAATGATTGCAGATGCCGTTAAATTTGTTCCTTTGGACTTTCTGCGTGCGGCCCATACTCTAGGAGCAACCCAAAAAGATGTCTTTTTTAAAGTCATTTTTCCAGCAACACTTCCTAATATTATCGATACGCTTAGAATTAATATTGCTGGAGCATGGAACTTTGTAGTGGTTGCTGAGCTGGTTGCCGCTCAGTCAGGATTAGGATTTCGAATTATCACTGCTCAGCGTTTTCTGCGAACCGATGAAATCTTCGTAGGAATTATCTTAATTGGTTTGATCGGGTTGGGAATTGACTACGTATTCAAGCAGCTATTTAGATTGATCGTGCCCTGGGCTGTGAATACGCTCGATTAGATTAAAAACCATGACTTTTCTGGCCTGTGCTCAAGGGCTGATACCGTAGATTGACTCGGTCTTACCGGATCGCTAACGGAAACCTGATTGATCTTCTTTACGCTAGCGATGGTCTTGAACAAAATTGGCCAGCACAGACAGAATGAAGAATCATCATAACAGCCCATTTTATACGTTATAAAGTATAAAATATGCTTTATAGGCGTAACGGATAAACTTAGACGAATGTCGCTGCGATCGCAGGGATTCGATCTTCATCAACGCCCCGAACAGATATGCACCCATCGCAAGGATTCGGTAGAGGATGCGCAACCCCAACTGCTTGGCATCTGCTCGGGTTAACGTCCCACCCACATGGAGGGGAACCGAACTTGCTAAAGTAGTGTGAACAGGTTACTAAAGATAAATCACGGAAACGTTGGCCCTCACGGGACACGATTTCGGCTCGTTCATCTCTCAAACCCTTCACCAGAGTTCGACTCAGGATTCAGCAATGGTCATATCCGAACAACTTCAGCGACGCTCCGATTTGATCGGCACCCAAGTCATTACCCGCGATACGGGCAAACGCCTGGGCGTCGTCAATCAGTTGTGGGTGGACATCGATCAACGTGCTGTCATCGCGTTGGGTTTGCGTGGGACATTGATCACAGGCGAACAGCGTTACATGCACTTGGACAATATTCGTCAAGTCGGCGATGTGATCCTGGTCGATAACGAAGAGGCGATCGAACCGATCAATACCCTCAACTACAGCACCCTGATCAATCATGAAGTGATTACAGAAACGGGCGAACTGTTGGGCAAAGTCCGAGGCTTTAAGTTTGATACCGTCAACGGCGAAATTGCATCCTTAGTGATTGCATCTCTCGGCATTCCCCTCATTCCCATGCAAATTATTAGCACCTATGAGCTACCCGTCGAGCAAATTGTCAGCATAGGACCGGATCGAATCATTGTCTTCGAGGGAACTGAGGATCGGATGAATCAGTTGACGGTTGGTTTGCTAGAGCGCATGGGTTTAGGCGGCGCACCCTGGGAAGAAGGCGATGAAGACTACATCCCCACCCGCACCTCAACCAGCAATCAATTGGGGTCTGGGCTGAAAACAGCCCCCTATGCACCGCCTCGCGGGGCAGCACCAGCCAAAGATAAAGATGTGTGGGCGGAAGACGATGAATGGGATGCGGTACCCGTATCCACAGGACGAACAGAGGAGGTGCGTCGTGCGATGGAGCGCCCTGAACCGAACCGTTGGGACAAGGATGATGAACCCGATGCTTGGGCCGATGCCCCGGAAGAAGAACCCTACGAAGCCCCACCCCTTAAATTGCCGGAGCGTCAAAAAGTAGCGGAATACGAACGCGAAGAATATTGAAGCCGGATGGTCGGATATGTCTTTAACTGAACAAGCGAAACGCACGCGGCAATCAGCCCAAGGATTGGCAACCCAGTCTACCGAAGCGCGCAACCAAGCCCTTGAATGCATAGCCCAAGCCTTGGCCGCAGCAGCAGAGGAGATCCTCGCAGCCAATGCCCAAGACTGCGAGCAAGCCAAGGCCAATGGCATTCCTAGTGCGTTGTATGCCCGTCTCAAACTGGATGCCGCGAAACTGGAAGCGGCGATCGCCGGGGTGCGGAGCGTGGCTAGCCTTGCCGATCCGGTGGGCACGGTGCAACTCCATCGCGAATTGGATTCTGGATTGGTGTTGAAGCGCATCGCCTGTCCCTTAGGGGTATTGGGGGTCATCTTTGAAGCCCGCCCCGATGCGGCCATCCAGATTTCATCTCTCGCCATCAAGTCAGGCAATGGGGTTTTACTCAAGGGCGGACAGGAAGCGCTCCTATCCTGTCAAGCCTTGGTCAGCGCTATGCATCGGGGATTGGCCCAAACTGCCATCGACTCGGATGTAATAGCCCTGCTGACCAGCCGTGCGGAAACCCTAGAACTCCTGAAGCTGGATCAAGACGTGGATTTGATTATCCCCAGAGGATCTAATTCCTTTGTGCGATTTGTGCAGGACAACACGCGCATTCCGGTCTTAGGCCATGCGGAGGGGATTTGTCATCTGTACGTGGATGAATCCGCTGACTTGGCCAAAGTGGTGCCCATTGCCGTGGATGCCAAAACCCAATACCCAGCGGCGTGCAACGCGATTGAGACCCTATTGATTCATCAAGCCATTGCGCCTACCGTTTTGCCAGATTTGGCCGCAGCCCTACACGCTAAGGGTGTGGAACTACGCGGCGACGATGCAGCCTGCGCCCTAGTCGAGATGACGGCTGCGACAGAAAGCGACTGGGCGACGGAGTACAGCGATCTCATTCTTGCCATTCGGGTGGTTGAGTCTCTAGAGGCGGCGATCGCCCATATCAATACCTACGGATCCGGTCACACCGATGCCATTGTGACAGAGAACGAGGTCGCGGCTCAACGCTTTATGGCCCAAGTGGATGCGGCGGGGGTCTTTCACAACTGTTCCACCCGATTTTCCGATGGATTTCGCTATGGGTTTGGGGCCGAAGTCGGCATTAGCACCCAGCAAATGCCGCCCCGTGGACCGGTTGGTCTGGAGGGGTTGGTGACCTATAAGTACCAACTCCACGGTCAAGGCCACATTGTGGAAACCTATTCGGGTTCAGGAGCAAAATCCTTCACTCACCGAGATCTCGACCCGTGATCGCCGATTGGGAAGCGATCTGTTCCACGTCTTGGGGCGATAATCCCAACGTTGCGGAAATCTGATCGGGATCCATTCCCAAAGTCATCAATTGGGCGATCGCCCTTCGTTGGATTTGCTCGGCCCGGTCAGCTCGTTGCTGTGCTTGGTCTGCCCGTTGCCGCTCTTGGTCCGCTTGCTCATCGCCCGTTAACAGTACGGCTCCTTGGCGATCGCACCAGCGCAACCAAGTATCTTGTCGTTCCTCGAACTCACCTTGCCAGAGGGTTAGTCCTAAACCAATCTGTTCGAGCCATTGATTGGGTAACTCGGCATAGCGTCGTCCACGCAGTTCATAAAGTCGCAGGGTTTGATCGCCCAGTTGATGACTGGGATCGTACACCACGTAATAGCTCACCCGTGCGTGCTCATAAATCTGCAGCTTTTCAGTGAGTTCATTCCCCACTTGATTGGAGACGATTTCGATCACCACATCTGGGGGTTTGCCAAAATTCCAGACCAAGTAGCAACGGTGTTGCTTTTCCCACCAGTTTTCGGGCACCTGTACGTCAAAACTGACAAACACATCGGGCACAATCTGGGGTTGCCCGACCGTGTGGTAAATGCCGACATTGGCACAGGACAAAAAGGGTTGATCCGTTAAGTTGCTGTAAAGACACCCAACCAGAAGGCGTTGTTGTTTTTCAGAGGCGAAATTATCCACAGGCGTATCGTCCTCGGTGACCAGTTGGCTGGCATCGGGGATCTCATAGTCTTCGGCAATCAGGAGTTGACTCGCCATTAGCTTATGGGTTGCACCAGAACCCTTTCTAGTATAGGGGGCGTACGACCATCAGACAGGGTCCAGAGGCGAACCCCCTCAACTCACCGCGACTTTGACCCACAACACACCTGACACAGTTCAACAGCCTTGGTTTGCAGAGTGGCTCTGGCCTCTTGACCTTGTTTGAGAGCTACGTCTAGGTCCAGTAACAGGGTCAGTGTCTGTTGCAATTGTTCCTGGGAGAGGGCTTTGACATCCTGACTCAGGAAATAGACCCGTTTGGGGTTGGCAATGTCTGCTGCCTTGGCGATCGCCCGTTCGTCCCGTTCTCCAGCAGTTTGCAGGACCTTAACCCAAAGCCAGGTCCGAAATTGCTTGATCAGCGTGGCCGAAATCCTTAGGGCTGGTTCATTGTGGCTCAACAACGCTTCGATCAGTCCTAAAGCGCGATCCGTTTGGCCTTGGCGCAGGGCATTGGCCAATTCCAAACTGCTCTGCTGCGTGGTGCTAACCAGATTGGCCACTGCCGCTGCCTCTAGGGGCTTGGATGGGTTTGCGGTAGCATCGGCACTGGCAAAGAGCTTGAGTTTTTCCAGTTCGCTGTAGAGTTGGCGGGTATCGTTTCCGACTGCCTCTGCGAGGACATCCACGGCTTCGTCGGTTAAGGCCACCTTGAGGTCTTTGGCCACCTGCAC
>JBAVRC010000138.1:0-1645 GCA_049694615.1 Thermosynechococcaceae cyanobacterium
AGTGTTGGGAGAGTCAATCCCGGCAGGATCCATGCTGGCTAAGGCATTGGAGGAAAGTATCGAAGGAGCATTAGTGCGGGTGGGGCGGGAAATTGTCACCCAATCGCGTAACCCAATTGAAGCCTTCGAGGGGTTGATCGACCTTTACGAACGCCAACCGCGTCTAGGGGTACGAACCTCGACAAGTCTCAGACAACAGGCATACAGTACCCCTCTACCCATTGCATATTTAGCCTCAAATCTTGCAGGGATTGACCGGACGAAGACAATCTATGAACCCACGGCAGGGCATGGAGTCTTAGTGTTGGGTTCAGATCCAAGTCGGGCCTATGCCAACGAATTGAACCCAGACCGAGCGGCAGATCTACAACGACAGGGCTTTATCACGTCTACCGTAGATGCAACGGTTCATCAGCCGCCAGAACAGGTAGATGTGGTGATCGCCAATCCGCCTTTTGGGAAAGTGAACGGTCAAAGTTGGCAAGTGAGGGGAGGACCAGCAACCAGGGCATATCGATCCACTCAGCTTGACCATGCGATCGCCTTCCAATCTCTTTCCGCTCTGAAGGATGAGGGCAGGGCGGTGTTAATCCTAGCCGCACCGATGGCGAGTAAAGTTGGGGACTTAGAAAAAGCGTCAAACGCTTACAACGGCAAACAGATGGGACCGTTCTACAAAAGCTTGTACGACAACTATCGAGTGACCGAGCACATCACCGTAGGGGGAGAGCTGTACGGTCGTCAGGGAACGACGTTCCCGGTGGATGTGGTGGTTATTGAGGGACGGGGAAAATCCAGCCGAAGACTGCCAGCAGTAGACTTACCGAAAGTCTACACCAGCTTTGAAAGCTTAAAGGAGCTATTGAACCATGAGCGAACCAACCAGCAAATCCAACCAGGAGATGACCCAAGCCGAACTGGAGACCAAGATCAAAAGGCTGGAGGAGGAGATGAAAGCCGAAGAGATGACGCCGAGCGAGGAAATCGAATACGAACTGGAGGTGTGCGGCCTGAAGGGATATCTGGGACGGGCTTACCAGTGGAGGCCGCAGGAGGGATCCCAGATTTTCGCTCTGACGGCGATCCTGTGTCCGAGCAACGAGAAGATCCCCAGGCTGGGTTCATTCGTAGACAGCAGCGATCTGAAGATGGGCTATCTGGACTATCTGGCTCAGAGAGTGGCATGGATGATGCTTCAGGAAGCTTCATTCCAGACGGCCCAAGCGATCATTACCCACTACCTGGATCGGGAGGGATGGTACCAGATCGAGCTTCCGTCGAAGAAGAGCGCGACGGCACTGGAATGGGGACAGGCGATAACGGTCTACAACTTCGAGTTCCGAGAATGGCTGACGGGGGCGTACACGGGGAACCAGGCGGATCTGAGCTTTCCGATGGAACCAGAGCCAGTCACGGAGGAGGTCAGGGAAGCGATCGCTTCCCTGACGCTGGAGGAATGGATGATTTCAGTCGCAACGATCTACAAGGAGTACGACTAATGTCAGACGAACCGTCAATCCTAGCCGACGAGAACTTGGATGGGGAGAGCATCCGGCAAGTCCCGTACCGAGCTAAATCAAAGGCACCGAACGTCGAGACCTTGGTGCCAGCCAATATGCGGTCATCGATTGGGAATGCCCTGGAT
>JBAVRC010000139.1:0-3265 GCA_049694615.1 Thermosynechococcaceae cyanobacterium
TACTCTCACGAGAGAAAAATCTGAAACCCTCTCTGGGCAAAGATCTTTGCTAAACTCTCAAATTTTAGGAAAGTGTTAGAAATTCAGAGATGTAAACCATGCCCTATAAGCCTTTGCGGACTTTTGGATATTTTTCTCTTTCCAGAGTGATTAAAGAGGGATAGGTTGGCGCAGGACTGGATTCGTAGATTTGATACACCTTTGCGGACGTTGGATGCACTACATTTAGCGATCGCTTCTGCGCAGGGAATACGCTTGATTACAGCAGATCGAGGTTTGGCTGGCAGTGCTGAAGCTTTTGGCGTTGAAGTTGAGTTGTTAACGCTGCCTGAGGGAGGTTAGGCGTATCAGTTTTCTACATCAAAAGCGATCGCACTACGGATGCGGAAACAGAGGTGCTGAGGCGATCGCGACTGATACATTACGAATCAAATTGAGTTCAGCAAGGAGCAAATCAAGGCGTTAGGTCAGTTTTTTTAGGTTGATCCTGGGGTGTTTCTTTGATGCGATCACTCTACGAACGCGGAAGCAGAAGTAATAAGGCGATGATCTGACGGGGGGATCGCAAATTCAATCATTACTGTTTACAATTAATTGATGGTGTCATGTTTTACCGATGCATATCATCAGTTATAAGCGGCTGTGGGAATTTAGTGCGTGCCACGCTGATAGCCGTGATGCGTTGGATAACTGGTTTAAGGTGATGAGTCGGTCAAGTTGGGCAAATCTAGTTGAGGTTCAGTCTGTTTTTCCTAAAGCTGAAGCTGTGGGGAACTTTACGGTCTTTAACATTAAGGGAAATAAATATCGATTGCTTGTAAGTATTGATTATGCAAAACAGTTGATCTATATCAAGCACGTTCTAACCCACGCTGAATATGATAAGGAGAGGTGGAAGGATGACCCTTACTTTTAATTCTCAAAAATATAGTGAGTTGCTAGCACAGTATCAACCCAAACTAATCAGGACGGAAGCGGAGAATAAGCAAGCTCTGGCTCTTGTAGAAGAGTTGATGCATCGTCTGCATCGAAGTCCTGAAGAAAATGAGTTATATGATTTATTGGTTACTTTGATTGAAAAATTTGAACAGGAATATTATTCCCCAGATACTTCTTCAAATCCTCATTCAATGCTTCTCTTTTTGATGGATCAACGTGGTTTGGAAGCTGCGGATTTAGCAGAGGTCTTTGATTCTGAGGCGATCGCGACTGATATCATTACGAATCAAGTTGAGTTCAGCAAGGAACAGATCAAGGCGTTAGGTCAGTTTTTTCAGGTTGATCCTGGGCTATTTCTTTGATGCGATCGCATTCTCCCAAAATCAAAAAGATGACCATTCTGACTCTGGTAAAACAGTTCCTTGTAATAGAAGGTATTGAGCAAAGCTCATTCAACCTCGTCGGCGAACAGTGAAAAGAGGGTGGCGATCGCTTTTATTAGAAGAAGTGCGATCGCCCTGTTTTGCTTGTGCGGTTCTTTGACCGAGCGATTAGGGTCAACTCTTTGTTTGATAGGAATGCGAGGGCTTATTAGGCAGGACGCACAATGCGGATGAGTTTGCCTTGTAGCGTTTTTTCGTCTCTGAGTGCTACATTGTTCATCGGCATAGAGACGCACCATGGACTATGATGCCTCGTGCATGATGGCGTCGTTTTCCTGAATCTCTGTTTCAATTTCTGTAGGAAAAGCTTCGGTGTAGGCCCAGGCGTTGGCTAGATCGGTGGCTGAAAGGGATGGATAACTCGTGAGGAGGTCGGCTTCGCTATAGCCGATTCGTCTGGCTTCAACAAGTCCCAAAACGGTGATGCGAGTTCCTGCGATGCAAGCACTCCCTCCACACACGTTAGGGGTTTTCTCAATTCCGCGACCCAGTGATGGTTTGTTTTGGGAGAGGAGTTGAATGACTTGCGCTTTTTCGTCATCTGATAGTGCTAGTAGTTGAGGCTCTAGTTCTTTTAGCATCATACCAGGAATAGAAAATGACGATTCTATTCTATCAATTTTTTGTACGTCAGACTTGGTTTTTGCTTCATTCTCGATTGGATGGGGCAGCAGGCGATCGTATTTGCTCTTGTTTGGCGGTAGTTTGCGACCCAAACTCAACCCCAGTAATTTCCGTCAGTCTGTGGAAGAGGATTTTTTGGACAATCACTCTATGTCATCGTCTTGATTATCCCTCTTATGTTCGGCAATAATACGTTTTGCTTCACGTTCATAAGATTCTGACAAGCTTCTAAGAGTAGCCGCAAGGCGCTGATACCCAGCATTTTCGACTTGTTCAGCTTTTTGCCGATATTGCTCAGCAAGCTCTCGCTCTGGTTTTCCTGTAGGATCAACCCAATGAGCACTGCGTGAATTATAAATTCCTGTGTGGAATCCATCCCGCATATCGTCTGCGTCTCTTTCATTCAGTGCATGGGCTACGGTGTGATTAATCCACAACCCATTTGTGTCAGGTGGACAATGGATAAGAACCTGGCCTACATGGATGAATGCAACCTCCAAATGTCCAGATTTCATACAAATTTCTTTTACACTGTGAAGCCAAGTTAAGAAATGAGCGTCGTTGAAGCTGCCATCTCCCTGCATTCCAGGGGGAGTACGCCACTCATGAAGTAATCGATAGGCATTGGTTGCAATTGCCTTTGTCTTCTCGGATGGATCATTCGTAGAGACATTAGTTTTCTTCGAGCGATAAATCAAACGAATCAATTCACAGAAAAACTCTGGGCCGCTAGCAAGGTAATTTTCCAGTAATTTCGGGGCAGTTCCATGATGATGATCTAGCAACGGTAAATAAGCCCACTCCACGCGGAAAAGATCGTCTGGGGCTACTTCTGGATTTTCCTGAAGCATCTTTATGAGTTCTAGTACATTAGAAGTATCCATTAGATCGGATGGCACTGATGAAGACAAAGCAGCGAGTAAGACCCTCACACATAGATCTACATTGATTGGTTGTTTGTTGTAACGCATGCTCTCCAAGCAATTAATTGCTGCATGGGGTCTTCCATACTCAATCAGCTTTTCAATGGCAGTGTCCAAAGACTCATCTACCTGATATGGATTTACATCCGTTTTTAACCAATAGTTGCTCTGTAGACTCCCCAGCCACTTTTCTGCACGATTCCACGTTTCACTGGCAAACGGTAGATGACTGAGAAACTGAACGACTTGCCCACTCTCCCACTCTGATTTGTCTAACTCATCGACCCAAGGCCAACTATTGGTATAGTAACGGCTCCAGACATACCCTCTTATAAA
>JBAVRC010000140.1:0-10695 GCA_049694615.1 Thermosynechococcaceae cyanobacterium
TTCCCGCGATGCGATCGCCTCCCTCCCCCCAGAATTGCGACAAGCTTCTCTGGGGCTGGGAGCAACCCGATGGGAGACGATTTTTCGGGTTTTGTTGCCCGCTGCATTTTCCGGTATTGTCGGGGCCGTCATGCTGGCCTTGGGACGGGCCATGGGGGAAACCATGGCGGTCACCATGATCATCGGAAACTCTAATAATGTCGGTCTGTCGTTATTTGCTCCCGGCAATACCATTGCCTCTTTGCTCGCTAACCAGTTTGCTGAAGCGAGCGGCTTACAGATTTCAGCCTTGATGTATGCGGGGTTCATTTTGTTTGTGTTGACCTTTCTGGTCAACATGGGTGCGCAATGGGTTGTGGCGAAGGTTATGAAAATCTAATGGGATGGATCCGATGTCTCTCACCCGAAAATCTGGCGATATGCGATCGCTCCTGGGCATCCTCTTGACGGGACTGTCGGGGGCTTTGGTTCTTGTGGCGCTGCTACCGTTGTTAGCGGTGCTCTCTTACGTGCTAATCAAAGGGTTCAGTCGCCTCAATGGGGATCTGCTCACCCAGTTGCCGCCGCCGCCGATGGTACCCGGTGGCGGAATTGCCAATGCGATCGTCGGAACTTTGATTATGGTGGGCCTTGCGGCCTGCATTAGCGTGCCGATTGGTCTGTTTAGCGCCATCTATTTGGCCGAATTTAGCCCTCCTGGTGCAGCCAAGTGGATTCGATTTGCCACCAATGTCCTGAATGGCGTTCCCTCGATTATTCTTGGGGTTTTTGCCTATGCGGCCCTAGTGGTGACCACCAAAACCTTTTCGGCATTGGCTGGAGCGATCGCTCTGGCCATTCTGATGTTGCCCATTATCATTCGGACCACCGACGAAGCCCTGCAAATCGTGCCGCAAGACATTCGGTGGGCATCGGTGGGGGTCGGGGCATCCAATTACCAAACCGTTTTGCAAATCGTCGTCCCAGCCGCCTTGCCCGCTATCATCACGGGGACGACCTTGGCGATCGCCCGGGCAGCGGGAGAAACAGCTCCCTTAATTTTCACGGCTTTATTCACCCAATTTTGGCCCAATAGTCTGCTGCAGCCCACACCCTCTTTATCGGTTTTGGTCTATAACTTTGCCACCGTCCCGTTCAAGAATCAGCAAGAGCTAGCTTGGGCCGCATCTCTGATTCTGGTTCTCCTCGTGCTGACCACCAGCATTGTTTCCCGCTTGGCCCTGCGGCAAAAAACCTACTAATCGCAAAGTTGAGGCGACCCCATGAATTCACCTTCGGTCGAGCTGCGCCATCAATCCCAACCCCAATCCGACGAGTTTGTCCTAGAAGCCGTCAACCTCAACATCTACTACGGCGATTTTTTGGCCGTCCGCGACGTTAACCTGCAGATTCCGCGCCATCAAATTACGGCCTTTATTGGGCCTTCGGGATGCGGCAAGAGTACTCTCCTGAGGAGTTTCAATCGCTTGAACGACCTGATTGAAAGCTTCCACCTCACGGGGCAACTCTACTACCACAACCAACATCTCTACAGTCGGCAGGTGGATCCGGTCTTAGTGCGTCGTCGGATTGGCATGGTGTTTCAAAAGCCCAACCCGTTTCCCAAGTCCATCTACGACAATGTCGCCTACGGCCCTAGAATTAACGGATTCAAGGGCAACTTGGACGACTTGGTGGAGCGATCGCTGCGCCAAGCGGCCCTTTGGGACGAGGTGAAGGATAAACTCAAGGAAAGCGGCCTGTCCCTCTCCGGCGGTCAACAACAACGTCTTTGTATTGCCCGCACCATTGCAGTTCAACCCGATGTGGTTTTGATGGATGAACCTTGTTCGGCCCTGGACCCCATTTCCACGCTGCGCATCGAAGAGTTGATGAATGACTTGAAGGAACAGTACACCATTATCATCGTGACCCACAATATGCAGCAAGCCTCGCGGGTCTCGGATAAAACCGCCTTCTTTAACGCCGAAGCCACAGAAAAGGGTGGAAAAGTCGGTTATTTAGTCGAATACGACGACACAGTCAATATTTTCACCAATCCGAGGAAAACCCACACCCGCGACTATATTGCCGGACGTTTTGGCTAGTATCCGAGATAGGATAATAAGAAAATATGGACTCGAACTGGGAAAAACCCGGTTGATCAAGGCGACTTTAGAGTCCATAATATACTGGAATTGGGCATATATCACTCATTTTCCTTGAATTGGCCTCGATCCTATTTCAAACGTTAAATATTGCGTATTTAGGGTCTTTCTCTCTTTATTTCGACCTTGACATAGGCCAAAATTGAGGGTAATGTTAACCCTTGCCTGATTCGGGGAATTATAATAGGGCATCGTCCGATAGGGGAGCGCGTATGACAGAACGGAAACGTAATCCAGAAGAAGTTCTGGACGAAATGGTTAAAAAGAATGTTGGATTCCAGGTTGCGGAACTTGGATCTACCTTGGCTGCTGGTGCTGCCACCATTTTTTTGGGGGTTGCGAAGGAAGCAGCAGTATTCGCCGCTGCTCCTTTAACCCTTGCCATTGCCTTGAATTACTTTAATAGAAGACAGTTAGATCGACTCACCCGTCAACAAACCCTTTTAGATATCACTGAAGTTCAACGGCGTCTATCGTCTGAAATTCAAGGGATTCGCGGTCAAGCCTTTGAAGGCTCTGGAAATATTGAACTCGGCAATACTAACCAGTTTCAGGGTGCGCTTGCCTCGCTATCCGAAACGGTTTCTGCACTGGAAATGCAAATGCAGCAAGGTGGGGTCGGTGGCAGCGACCCAAGCCATTTAGAAGCTGAACTGGTGCAGTTGCGCAATCATCAACTGGATTTATCCCAGTCCTTGGAAGCCATTAATCAGCAGTTACGGAATCTCCCTGCTGAGGCTTCATCGACCCATTTAGACAGCGAGATTGCTGCGCTTAAGGAACAGATGGGGCAAATCCAAAATATGCCGATGGCGGTATCTTCCCCATCGCCTGAAGTTGATCTCAATGCGTTGCGCGATGAATTTCAAGGTCTCCTTCATCCGGTGCATCAAAACCTGATCGACCTGGAATCTCGTGTTGCTCAGTCTGGTGCACAAGACATCCCTGCCCCTGTCGACCCAGAGGCCCTCCGGATGGAGGTGATGCAACTGATTGCCCCTGTGCAACAGCAAGTCGCATCCTTAGAAGACCGTGTTGTGGCCCAGCCCGCAGCGGTTGGTGCAACGGTTGGCACGGAAGAACTGCAAACCGTTCACAGCCAGATGAGTGTCTTGAACGAAAAGTTAGAAAATGTTGCGGCGCAACTGTCAGCTGAGATGGCCGGATTCCAAAAATCCGTCGAGCAAACCCAAGATCGGATGCAAGACATGCATCAGCAAGTCCAAGCCGTTCACCAAAATCTGTCAGCCACTCCGGCCAGCCCTGATGCTTCAGTGATTCATCAGGAAATGCAAGCAGCGATTGGTCCGCTCCATGAGCAGATTACCGCATTAGATCAAAAACTCGGCAATATGCCGACGATGGATCCTAATGTGCATCAGTTGCAAGCAGAACAGATGGTCAGTTTGCAGAATCAGCTCAACAGCACCAATGGATTAATTGAGGAAGTGGCAGGCCAGTTTACGACTGAACTGTCTAAGGTGACAGCCGATCTGACGAAAATCCCGCAGTTGATCGAGGAAACGATTGACCAAAAACTGTCCAATTTTCAGTCAGCGGCACCTCAAAACCCCAAGAAAGACGCGATGTCCGAATTGGATTCGATTTTGGCGGATATTAACTTCTAAAACGCCTCAGAACAGATCTTCTGCCCAAAACGGGTTGGTTTATCCAACCCGTTTTGGGTTGGATTGGTTAGTCGCAAAGACGTTTCAACGTATCTGCAAAGGTCGGATAGGAGATGGCAGCAGCCTCAGCCCGTTTAATGACGGTTGTACCCGTGGCGATCAATGCGGCGATCGCCAAGCTCATGGCAATGCGATGATCGGCAAAGCTATCTACCTCAGCGCCCGTAAGCGTCTGCCCCCCTTTAATCTCCAACCCATCAGGCTGTTCGGTCACCTGCGCACCCATGCGATTGAGTTGGGAGGCCATTGCGGCGAGGCGATCGCTTTCTTTCACCCGCAACTCGGCAGCATCTCGAATCGCCGTCGTGCCTTGAGCGACCGTTGCCGCCACAGCCAGGATGGGAATTTCATCAATCAGACGCGGGATCAGGTTGCCTTCAATGGTACAAGCCTTCAGGGCACTGGAACGCACCCGTAGATCGGCCACGGGTTCCCCTGCCGCTTCCCGAACATTTTCGAGGGTTATGTCTGCGCCCATGCGTTGCAACACATCCAGAATGCCAGTTCGAGTGGGATTCACCCCCACATTTTCAATGAAGAGATGGGAGTTGGGGACAATTGCCCCCGCCACCAACCAAAACGCAGCAGAACTGATATCCCCAGGCACAATCACCGACTGCCCCTGCAGCTGCGCTGGTCCTACAACCGTTGCGCTACAGGTATCTGGATCCGCTTCAACCTGTACACCAAAGGCCCGTAACATCCGCTCCGAATGGTCGCGAGACAAGGCGGGTTCAGTGACCGTGGTGCGGCCCTCCGCCATGAGTCCTGCCAGCAAAAGGGCCGATTTCACTTGGGCTGAGGCAATCGGAGAGTAGTAATGCATCGGCTGAAGCACCTGGCCGCGAATGGCTAACGGGGCCAAGGTATCTCCCCTACGGCCCCAGATTTGTGCCCCCATCTGTCGGAGCGGGTTCACCACCCGCCCCATGGGACGCGATCGCAAAGACGCATCTCCCGTCACCGTAAAAAGGCGATCGGGATGAGACGCTAAAATGCCTAACATTAAACGCAGAGTTGTCCCCGAATTCCCAGCATCTAAGACGGCATCCGGTTCTTTTAAATTTCCTAACCCAATGCCCTGAACGGTCACCAACTCCGTATTCAGGTCTGAAATCTGTGCGCCCAGCGCCCGAAAACAAGCGGCTGTACTACGTGGATCTTCCCCCAGCAACAATCCCCGAATTTGAGTTTCGCCCTGGGCTAGGGCACCTAACATCAAGGCCCGATGGGAAATAGACTTGTCGCCGGGAATTTGAATAGTCCCCTGTAACCCCCGACCCGTCAGGCCCGATGGTTGAACCTGCCAAGTCGCAGCAGCGGCGGCAGTATCGGCGGAATGGATTGTAAACACTGAGGCAACCCTAAAAAAAGGATGACGATGATTAAACCAATCGCCATCCTATCGCGTTTCACAAACGGAACGATCAGGGTCTGGGAACCCCACTTCATTTCACTTAGGCCGAGGGGGTTTGGCTCGAACGAAACCGACGGCTATACCATAGCCCCATGATTCCAAACCCAGCCACTAACCCACCGGTCAAAGGTGATTCTGGCACTGGCGGTGGCTTGGGATTGCTGCCCGTACAAGCGATCGCACAAGCGATCCCCGGCGGAATAGCCAGCAATGGCCAGAGCGGAATCGCCCCCAGCGCTGCACCACCGACCGGAAGACCGCCCACTTCGCAGGTGGCCGTACCCCCAACATCGCAACAATCGTCCACGCCAGGAGAAAGCTGTGCAACCAAGGTCGAAGAGGACGTTGCCCCAGGGGCAGTAGAGGGTCCTGCTGCGTCAAGCTGGGCGATCGCCTCTGATTGGTAACCTAAACCGGTTCCCGGCATAGCCGCTTCAGGTGCAGCGGAAGTTTGACCGCCTCCCTGCAGCAGACAGGATCCCACCGCTGCAGGTGTTGACTGTGCCACAGTCGTCGCATTTGCATTAGAACTCAGACTTAAAGAAGATGCCTGAGCGTTTGGTAATTGGATCGCTTGATAGCAACACAATGCAAAACCTAAAGCAACGGGCGAAAGTTTTTTTACAGTTTTATGCATAATCTCGGTTTCCTATTTCCCACCAGAGCATTTTTCATCGATACCCAACTACTGTTCTTGACTCCAACACACCTCCATCAACCGAGTTTCTTTAAAAAAGCCATTATCAGGAAAAGGGTTTACCACAAGGCCGGCACAGGTCTAACAGGCGGAGGCGTAAAACCACCCCCGGATGGAATAACCGGTGTGGGAGCAGGCTCTACCGTAACGGGCACGACTGGGGCTGCAGTTTCGGGGACACATAACTTGCTAGCCCAAATATTACCCTTATATTGCGTTACTTTTAAAGGCTTGCCGACCGCCAAGCCCATACGGCTTATGGTGGCAGGTGCAATCGGCGTGGTGAGCGATTCGCCCGTAGCCGATGTTAAGGTTACCTGGGTGCCTTGAATGGTAGAAATGGTCCCTTCAAAGGTTCGATCAGTCTCAGGGGGCTGGAGTTGGGTTAAGCTACCCGCCGCATCGGTCTCGAAACCCACTAGCGAACCCCGTTGCAGCCCCGAAACGGAAGCTGCCAAGCTCTCAGGGACCGTTAATTGCTTTGTTGTTCCTTCTAAGGTCCGTACAACCAGCGTTCCGCCGGAAACCGAACGCACGATGCCAAATTGGGACGGCGTTTTCCCGGGCTTAGCGCTGGCCTGGAGGTCGGAATCGGGAGCGTCCGGCGCGAGCAGATCCTGAGGTGCTTGACGGGAATACTTAGACTTAACGTCTTGAGAATAAGCGGATTGTCCCGAACTCAACACAGCTAGAATGCCGACCGCCAGCGGCAAACTAATGACTGTCATTATTTTTTTCATTTGACCCACTCAACAATAGAATTGGACGACATTCATTAAAGGGTTGTTTTGTATAGAGCCGCTATCGGTTGGCTCTTTTAGAATGACCTTTACCACAGTCCAGGAACCGGTTTGGGTGGCAGTGGAGTACCCCCCCCTGTAAATCGCGGGGTGGGGGTCGGCGGAGTTGGAACAACGGTAACGGGCGTTTCCACACAACAAACCTTGGTTGCCCAAGTTCCCTCGTAGGTCGTGATGCTCACTTGTTTGCCCGGAACAAATCCTTTTCGGGCGATTGCGGCGGTTTCCATGGTTGTGGTCATTGTGTCGCCACTCCCAGAGCGCACGGTAATTTCATCTCCGTCAATTGAAGAAATCGTTCCTTCAAAGGTACGTTCTACTTTAGGGGGTTCTAGTTTGGTCAAAGTGCCCGTTGCATCAGTCTCGTAACCAACCAAATCGCCTGGCCGCAAACCGCTCGCTGAACCGGCCAAGCTCTCAGGAATGGTCAATTGCTTCGAACCGCCATCTAAGGTTCGTACCTCTAAGACGCCACTCGACACCGATCTAACAAGCCCATAATCCGCTGGCAGACTCCCCACCTGAGAAGTGGGTGTAATTGAAGAGTCTGGGGTACTTTGGGCCAACAAAGATTGAGGAATTGGGCGAGAAAACTTTGACTGGATTTTCTGTGCACTGGCCCATTGGATGTTCCCTAGGGTTGTAACAGTTGCAACCGTTAGGGGTAAGGCGACCACCGTCAAAAAATTTTTCATCGGGATACTCAAAATGCGACTAAAATATGCTTCAAGTTTCGATACCCCCGGCCTCGTCCTACATTCTAGACCAGCCTACCTAGACCTGTCTCTACTTTTTTGAGCTAACTTAATAAATTAGCGTTAATGAGGTCTGACAATCTGAATGGCTAGCCCTAATGACGTTTCATCGGTTGATTGCTTATAACATAGATCAGCTTCACCAACAAAGCGCCTAAGCATCGACCTCACTTATATCCACTAGGATGGTCGAGTGTCAACCTCCCGGAGAAATATATTAAAGTTTGATGAGCGCAACGGTATTTCACAATACCGAGTCATTCCTGGGCGAAGTCCGCTGTTTGGCGACAAGCGCTGTTCTTCCTCCTAGGGCAACCTGTATTTAAAGCCTAACGCCCTATTCTGATGGCCCATACCTGAGAGGTTCCAATGCATCCCGATCAAGAGGCGACATCCTTAGAATCAGCCAAAGGATACGAAACAGCAGAATATCTAGGGCTGAACAACTGGGGTGCCGCCAACTCAGCGCCCCAGCGGGGTCTGAACTTGAATCCGTTACGGCGCTTGATTCAGCGCAATTTTTGGCTGGTTTTTGTCCCAACGCTGGCCGCTGCGGGCATTACCCTTTGGGTGCTGGCCATTACGCCTAGAAGTTATTCCGGCTCTTTTCAGGTGTTAGTCGAGCCCACCAGTAGCGACGGAAAACTCCAGTTGGATGCCTCATCTTCAGGAGGAAGCAACAATGACTCGGAAATAGACTACTTAACGTTGGTTCAGGTTTTGACCAGTCCGAGCGTTTTGTCGGGGATTGTGCAAAAAATCGATAGCAAGTACCCCAGCGTCGACTACGATTTCTTGATCAAGAATCTGGTGGTGGAACGCGTTGAGAAGAATCCAGCTGAGCAAACCAAGATTCTTAAGGTGACCTATGAAAGTTCGGATCCTCAGGAAATCTTGTTTGTATTAAATGAATTGGCGACCGGATACTTGAAGTTTGGCCTAGAAGATCGCAAAACGCGCATTGGTGGGGGTGTTGTTTTCATTGAACAACAATTGCCTGGACTGAAGCGACGGGTAGAAACCCTAGAAGGACAACTTCAGGTTTTACAGCAGCAACATAAGATCAGTGACTTAGAGAGCGAAGGGGCGGAGCTGGCGCAACAGGCCCGCCAAGTCCAATCTCAACAAATGGAAACCCAACGGGATCTAGATGCCCAAAAACGACTGGCAAGTAATTTGCAACAACAACTGAATGGAGCTACCCCCACCGATGTCCTCAAGGCGTCTTCATTGAGCGAAAACCCTCGATATCAAACCCTTTTAGGACAGCTTAAGCAAGTCGAGGCGCAGATCGCCACGGAATCGGCTCAGTTTGAGCCGGAGTATCCGGGTCTACAAACCTTGCAAGAGCAGCGTAAAAATTTAATTAACTTGATTACCCAAGAATCCCGGAAGCTGGTTGGCAGCTCAAATGTGCCGCAATTCCAAAATTCGATCCAAAAAACGATGAGTCAGCAGTTGATCGATAGCCTCAACCAATCCCAACTGCTTGAGGTCCGAAATCAAGCTTTAATCCAAGCTAATTCGGCGATTGATCAGCAGATGCGTCAATTTCCTGAAATCAAACGTCGTTACAACGATTTACAGGCTCAATTGGAGATTGCTCAAAATACCTTGAAACAGCTCCAACTGAAACGGGAAAGTTTGCGGGTTGAAGCGGCGCAGAAAGAGGTGCCGTGGCGGCTTTTGTCTAAGCCGAACCTTTTGAAAGATGCCCAAGGTCAGTTAATTGCCTCTTCGCGTAAGGGGTTGCAAAAGCTTCTGTTGGGCACACTGGGGGGGTTCCTGTTAGGGCTAGGCATCGCTATCTTGCGGGAAAAACGTCAGGATATCTTTTATTCCCTTGAGGATTTACAGGAAGATTTGCAGTGGCCGTTGGTGGGTGCTTTTCCCCTGTCTGCAAGGTTTCCAGACCATCCGAGTTGGAAATCGACTCGCAATCGTCAGCCGCAGATCGCTGCCGATTTACTGCAAGACGGGTCTTCGGACTTGGCGAAGGCTGCTGAAGGGCTTTACACGAACCTGCGGTTTTTGCCGATTGAGCCGCAGGCTAAATCCTTGGTGATTGCGTCTCTGAGCGGAAAGGATGGGAAAACCATGGCAACAACCCACTTGGCGAAGGCAGTTGCCAGTATGGGGCAACGGGTGCTGGTGGTGGATGCTAATATGATGCTGCCCCAAGTCCATACTTGGTTGGATGTCCCGAATTTTGAGGGCTTGGTGGAGGTGTTGACCAAAAGTATCGATCCCAATCAGTTAATCCAGCGATCGCCTTTGCAGTCGAACCTGTTTGTCTTGACCGCTGGACAGGCTAAGGCTAGCTCGCGTAAGCTTATGGCCTCCCAGCCTATGCAACATCTGATGAGTCAGTTACATACGTTGTTCGACCTGGTGATCTACGATACACCGCCCTTGCAGCAGTACCCAGATGCCAATTTGTTGGCTCTCCATGCAGATGGACTCTTGATGGTGGTTAGTATTCGGAAAACGCGGCGATCGCAGGTACTGAAGCTGCTCAAAAAAATGCAAGGGGCACGGATTCCCATCATGGGGATTGTGGCCAATCAAGTCCAGGGGTTGCAAGATGCCAATGCCCCCGACACGAACGAGCCGTTCGATCCCCTGGAAGACGAATTTGAGATGTTCCGCGTTTCTCCATCTTGAAGGTTTGTATGGGTATCCTAACGGGAGAGTAAGACGCTGCTTGGATCGAACATGGACATGACCGCTGATTTCTTGACTCTGCTTGCGTGGTTTCTGACCGCGCTAGATGGAATATTATGGGTTCTCGGCGGGTTGTTGCTTGTAGAGGTCGTCGCAGCACTGCAACCCCGAAAGCGTTCTGGCCCCATTGCATGGGTTGCCCCTCGCCCTCCACTGGCCGTGTTAATCCCGGCTCGCAATGAGGAAGCCGATATTGGCGCAACGGTGAAATCAATTCTGCCCCAACTGAATCCAGGCGATCGCCTTTTGGTGGTGGCCGATCATTGTAGCGACCATACAGCGGCAGTGGCCCAAGACGCTGGTGCAACTGTTTTAGAACACAACGATCCGATTCGACGGGGCAAGGGATATGCCTTGGAGGTCGGTTTAAAGGCGCTAGCCACGACACCGCCGGCCATTGTCATCTTTATTGATGCCGATTGCGAGATTGAAGCCGGCAGTTTAGATGCCCTGGCCCATCGGGTACA
>JBAVRC010000141.1:0-3111 GCA_049694615.1 Thermosynechococcaceae cyanobacterium
CTTTTTAACCGTTGCGGTTTTGACGGTGCTTGTGGGGATCTACTGGTTTTTTTCATCCCTGACCGCGCCTAAACCCATGGCGGCCAAGCCCCCGCTCCCTAAACCGGTGGCGAGTCCAGTGGCCCAACGTCCGGCGACGGTGCCCTCCGCCGTACCGAGCCCCAAAGTCGCGCCCACGATTGCCCCGGCTCCACGTCCGGTTGTGACGGCCCCTAGTCCGAAACCCAGTGTTGCCGTTGCCCCTAGTCCGAAACCCAGTCCGGTGCCATCGGTTGCCCCTAACCCCGTAGCAAGTCCAACCCTTGACTTGGCGGCGATTCAAACGCAATTGGCCAGTGCCGTCGCCGATGCTGGCGAAAACCTCATTGCATCGATCCAGTCTCTGGATGCCAATGGTCGGCTGCGAGTCACCGTAGCGGAGGGGTGGAGTAGCCTCAGCACTGACAATCAGCGCAAAGTAGCCCAAACCCTTTGGCAGCGATCGCAGAAGCTCAATTACAACAAGTTTGAGTTGCGCGATCAAGCTGGTCAGTTGGTCGCCCGTAGCCCTCTCGTGGGGCCGAATGTCATCCTCTTTAACCGCCCGTCTGCCTGAGTTCTGGGCGGAACAAGCGCTGGGATGAAGGGGAAGCAATCTAGCCTCGATCTAGGTCGCTTCCCCTTCATCCGACCGGAAAGATTGGTATTTCTAATGCCTCCCTTTTGGAAAGGGCATCGTCCTTTGGTTGTCGCCTCACTTAATATTCTGTTACAAAGAGGGTGAGGCCATCCAAAGGACCCGCTTCATGGTTATGAGTTTTATTGGCTTTCAGGGATCAACGCAACCCGATTTTGGCGAACAGCTGATAAACACCGTGGCCAGTCAGTCGATTCGCCGCATGTTTAGTGAAAGCGAGTCGGTTGAGGTTTCCATTCGGTGCTCTCCGTCGAGCAAGCTGCTGCAAGGCAATATCGACAGTATCCAGATGCAGGGTCGCACTTTAGTGATTCGGCGACAGTTTCAGGTGGAGGAAATGTCCTTCGAGACCGATGCGATCGCCGTCGATTTCGGATCGGTGCTCAAGGGCCAAATTCGGCTTAAACACCCGACTCAGGCGATCGCCCAAGTGGTGTTATCGGAAGCGGGCATTAATCGAGCCTTTAATGGGGAATTGGTGAAACGCCGTTTGCAACAGGTGGTTTTACCAGCCAATGACCATACGACGATTGAGGGTCCCGTTTCCTTTAGCGATGTTTCGGTCAAGCTACTGCCCGCCAATCGCATTGAAATTCGTGCCAAGGGCGAGGTTCCCCATCAGGGGTCAATTCCCATTGCCGTTCAAACAGGTTTGAGTGTCGAACGGCGACGCAAGTTAGTGTTTACAGACCCCCAATTCTTAACGGACGGAATTCCGGCGGACTTGCAACCGGCGTCCCAAGCGTTAACGACCGCCTTCGCCGAAATCCTCAATGCCATGGTCGATCTGGATCGCTTCGACTTAGACGGGGTTGAGATGCGGATTAACCGCGTCGAAACCGAGCAGGAACGACTTTTATTTAGCGGATACGCCCAAATCAACCATTTCCCAGGGGCTCAAACCTAAAAAAGCCCGTCGAATTGGGCCATGATCCCCCGATCATCCATATATTTGGCTTCAGCAGGGCGATCAACTCGTCATAAAATGGCGGAAGGAATCTTTTAGTCATTTTGTGCCGTTTATACTGCCATGTTTAGATTTCGCGCCTTACTCTCCGGTTTATTTGCCCTAGTTGCCTTTGTCTTGGTGAGTTGCGGCGGACCTGGAGCCGTCTCTGTTCCGCCCACCTATACGGAAACGCAACTGCAGCAGATTCAGCAATATTTGCCTGAAATCCAAAATGCCTATGACAAATTGGATGCTTTGAATGCCGCAATCGAAAGCGGAAACTGGCAAGAGATTAGAAGCACGATCCGAGGCCCCTTCGGTTCGATGATTCAAGATTTGAATTATGTGACCTCGCATCTGTTGCCCAGCGATCAGAAAGCAGCGCGAGCCTCTTCTCGCCAAGTTTTCGAGGATTTTATTGCCATTGACCGCGCTGCGGTCGAAAAGGATGCGGTTGCGGCATCGCGCAGTTTCGACGAAGCCGTGCGAGATCTGGAGACATTTATGAGCCGTCTACCGGAAATTCCCGTTGCCGCAGCTTCGGAGGAAGCGGTTTCAGTGGATGAATTGTTGGATGAACTCAAAGAGGTCGAGGAAGCCACCACGGAAGGAGCGGCTTAGGGAAACGCCGAGTTGGGTGACGTTTGAGTTGCTGATTCGGTTCAATGAATTCATTTTTTGAGGCACGGATTTTGTACTATACCTGTACAAAATCCTTTTTTTTGCCTTGGGGATACTCAAGGCGTACCTAACAGGACAGTGAATCTTGCTCGCTTGGCAAACACCTCTGGCCTGTGGGTTGGGTCGGTGTAATCTCTGAATTGAACCTTACAATGAGAACACGTCCTCCCGAATTCGGATCCTTTGAGCTATGACCGTTGCTCAATCTCCCCCCGCCCTCACACTGCCTGATCATACGCAGTTGCCTGAGTCAGACGGAACGTTCGTGAAAAATTTCCAAGAACATCCCCAGAGCGGTTTACTCACCAGTTCCATTCGTCCCGTCCTAGATCGTCTGCATCCTGATGGGCAATATGCCATTGGTCAAGATAGCGGTATCTATTGGCGACTCACCGATCCGCCAGAGCGGGGTGCCGAAGCACCGGACTGGTTTTATGTCCCCAATGTACCGCCCGATCTGGATGGTGCCTATCGGCGGTCCTATGTGCTGTGGAAAGAAATTATTGCGCCACTGATTGCCATTGAGTTTGTCTCCGGGGACGGATCGGATGAACGCGATCGCACTTCACCCTTTGCGAGCGAGGGGGCGAAAGCCGGAAAATTTTGGGTTTACGAGCAAGCGATTCGCATCCCTTTTTATGCCATCTATGAAGTCCAAAAGGCTGCTGTGGAAGTCTACGAGTTAATCGGAAATCGCTACGAACCCTGTCATCCCAATGAACGCGGACATTATTCGATTGCGCCAATGGAAGTAGAGCTTGGCATTTGGCGAGGGCTTTACGACAACCGCTCCATTCCTTGGCTG
>JBAVRC010000142.1:0-2543 GCA_049694615.1 Thermosynechococcaceae cyanobacterium
GCCCGGTATGGATTGGGGTGAGTACCTGCCTGATCGCTGGTTTAATGATTGCGCCAATGCGGTTGAATGCGGAGTCGCCGACCCGTGAACCCCTGCCACACCCTAAATTTGAGGGTTTTCCGCATTCAATGGAGTATCCGCCCCAAAGCCCAGCCCCTAGCCTTGTGCTTAAGCGTAAGGATGCCTGGGTGATCAAGCTTGACCAGAACCATAACAAGGTGTGGAAGAAGCTACTAGGGACCTCAAGCGAAGACGTTTCTTCTGGCGTGGCAACGGATAGTAGTGGCAATGTGTTGATTTCGGGATTGACCGCTGGCACTCTCGGCGGGCCCAATACCAATAAGGCAAACCGTGATGCGTGGGTGGCCAAATATAGCCCCGAGGGCACCTTGCTCTGGACCAAGCAACTGGGGTCCGACTTCTTTGACGTTTCTTATGGCGTGGCCACCGATAGCGGCGGCAATGTATTGATTTCGGGATGGACCGATGGCGGCAAAATCGGTGACGTCAATAAGGGACGTAGGGATGCCTTTGTTGCAGCCTATAGTCCTGATGGCAAATTACTGTGGAAACGTCAGGGTATTTTGTCAACTGACCGGTATGATTATTCTTTAGGGGTTGCAGCAGATGGCAGTGGCAATACCTTCATTTCAGGATATTTCGCCCCCTTCAGGTAATCATTGAACGATTTCGCCGCAGCGTAGCAGGGAAATTTCCCCTACAAGATTCACATCAGAAGTGCAGCATTGGCTCAAAAAGATATCAACTCAATGCGGCATAGTGATGCCGCGCTTCGTGAATGTCGCGAAAGGCTACATTTGACTCAAGAGGAAATGGCCCAAAGGATTAGCTTGAAGTAACCTGCAATTTCTACGTTTGAAAATGACGATCATCATCTAATACTGGAGACACTTTCCGAGATTATTTCGCTCTGGATGAGGAATGAAAATTCGATGTTAAATTACTGGAGCTAGAAGTTGTAAAATTAACTGGGAGCGATCATTTTTGGGTTGCTCAATCTGAAGTATCACCGGATGAGAAGACGTAAGGTCTGAACACTACCCTACATTTAAATACTCAAATCTCTACTTAATTGCTATGAAGAACTTTAAAATCATCGGTTTTGGTGCCTTCTTTCTTGCCTTGGTTAGCAGTTTACTGGGATCTAAATGGTTTCTTTTAGGCAAGGCTGCTCAACCCCGACCCTTCATAACGCGTCCTCCTAATATTGTTTTCATTTTGGCAGACGATCTAGCGCTAACAGATATTGCTTACATGCCCAATCTTAATTCTCTTCTCATTGAGAAGGGAGCTAGTTTTGAGAATTTTTTTATTAGCAATACATTGTGTTGTCCCTCGCGAGCAACAATCTTGCGGGGCCAGTATGCCCATAATACAAAAATCCTCACAAATGGGAAAAAAGGAGATACTGGTGGATTCAAAACTTTCTATTCGCTGGGCAGAGAAAGTTCGACGCTTGCCACTTGGCTACAATCTGCTGGTTACCGCACAGCCTTAATCGGCAAGTATTTGAACGGATATCCCTTATCTAAACAACCAGTATATATTCCCCCAGGATGGAATAACTGGCATTCTTTTGTACGTCGTGACAACAATTTCTACTTCAACTACGCACTTAATGAAAATGGTAAAAGAGTGGATTATGACTCGGCTCCAAAAGACTACTCTACAGATGTCTTTACGCGAGAATCCGTTCAATTTATTGCAAAAAAAATTGAGAAAAAAGAACCGTTTTTTCTTTATTTAGCTCCCTTTTCACCTCATCAACCAGCAACCCCTGCTCCGCGCCATGCAGATTCTTTTCCGGGTTTAAAAATTCCACGAACAGATTCTTTTAATGAAGTGGATATAACCGACAAGCCTAAATATATTAGGAATCTATCACCTCTAACAATCAAAAATATAACTTATTTGGATCAAGCCTATCGGAGTCGAATTCAATCGTTACAGGCTGTAGATGAAGGAATTCAAAAAATAGTGAGTACGCTTAGGGCAATGTCTCAGTTAGATAATACTTACATTTTCTTTACTTCAGACAATGGGTGGCATTCGGGTCAGCATCGCCTCCGTACCGGAAAACAGACGCCCTATGAAGAAGATATTCATGTACCACTCATTGTGCGAGGACCAGGGGTTGCTGTCAAGAAAATTCGTCAACTAGTCGGCAACATTGATTTAGCGCCAACCATTGCAGATCTGGCAGGAGCTGACGCAGCCTCTTTTTGCGAAGGTCGTTCTTTAAAAAAATTGCTCAATGGTTACTCTATGTTGCCACGTAAAGCTTATCTTTTGGAACATTGGCCTGATCAGTCAACTGAAACTACAAACGAAGGCATAGATGAACCGCCTGACTTGGACCAAATAGTTCCGAGTCGTAGTCTGGGTATTCCAAAATATCATGGGATAAGAACAGAGCGTTATACCTAACCCTCTTTTGTTACTCTCATCAGAGAAAAATCTGAAACCCTCTCTAGGCAAAGATCTTTGCTGAACCCCTCCAAATTCATGAAAGTGTTAGGAAA
>JBAVRC010000143.1:0-1669 GCA_049694615.1 Thermosynechococcaceae cyanobacterium
GCCATAAAGTCACCACCTGTCCTCCACAGACGTACAGGTTCTCCTCGGTCTTTAAGCATTTTTAGGACTTGCAGCACCGTAAGAATATTTTTACGTTGATGCGTTGAGCCAATATTGAGTAAACAAAGCTCATCTGGAACACGGCGATACTTGTGCCGGAGAGACTGTATTTCATCCTGAGATAAAGGCTGAAATAAGGCTTCAACCCCGTTAGGGACAACAACAATGCGCTCAGGCTTAATTCCTAACATTTGACGAATGTCTTTGGCTGTATTCGATGAGACAGCTACGACACGGTCAGCATGACACATTCCCTTTACTGAATATTGCCAAGATAGCATACTGAAAGCTGGAAATCGAGATTGCCCCTTAAGAATCTCTGGATAAACAAATTGGACTAAATCGTGACAAGTTACAATCACTGGCTTTCCCGTTCTTTTCAACCAGTACGCTATATGTGCATTACTATGATCAATAATATGATAAATATCACCGTCTACTTGACAAACTTGGCGAGGATGGCACCAAAATCTCTCATAATATTTGCGAAAACCTGTCCCTGAATGCCAGAGATTTTCTTGATTGTTACTCCATAGATTTGGAGCGATTTCTATGATATCCCAGTCTGGGCGTAACTGCCTTAATTCAGCAACTAAATTGTTGGCATAAACGTCCATACTGAGAGCAACTCCTGGCTCTCTACGAATAATGACGACACGCATTACTTAACCCCATTATTATGGCTTATGATAGAACTTTATTGTGAATATTCAGTACAGTTTGCCAAAGATTTATTAGTCGTTCAGCAATTTTTTGGTGAGAATATAAAAGTTGCACTCTATCAATACCGTATTGACCTACTTCCCTACGCCAATCTGGATCAAGAATTAGACGCTCTAAAATGGCTGCAAGTCCCAAAATATTATCTTCTAGAAAAACTAAATCTGATCGTGCAATTACATGAGGTATTTCCCCAGAAGAAGAACCAATAACTGGTACCCCCATTGCCATTGCTTCAATCAAGACATGACCGAATTGTTCCTTCCAGGTTAAGGTTGTACGAGAAGGAAGTACCAACACGTCCATCTGGCTAATTTCTTCAGGAGCTTGTTCGTGTCGTAATACGCCTCTCCAGACTACGCAGTCTTGAATTCCTAGGTTTTCGGCTTCCTGTTTTAAGTCAGGTTCATCTCTTCCTGATCCACAGATAGTGACGCGACATTTGATACCTTTGTCCCGTAAATGACGAACTGCAGCGAATAGAATATCAATTCCTTTAGCTTGTACTAAGCGCCCCAAAAAACCAATATTAAAGTCATCTGTTTTCCGCTCAACCGATTTGGGTGCAAATAAACTTGTGTCTACACCCATCTGTGGCATTACTTCTAGCAAGCCGGAATATCCCCAGTGGCGCATTACTTTTGCTCCATCTTCATTGCCAGGAATGATTGCATTTGCAGTTTTGAGGACAAAATGACAAACAAATTGGCGCAGAAATGGTAGTTTACGTTCCATATTTTCCCAGCCAAAAATAACCAAAGGTTTATTGTTTAATCGTGCCCATATTGCCAATTCAAATGCACATAGAGAAAAGACTTCTTCTTCTACTTGGATTAGATCGGGCTGGAAATCATTTAAAACTTTCCAGATGCGCCAAGGTGAATAGAGA
>JBAVRC010000144.1:0-7479 GCA_049694615.1 Thermosynechococcaceae cyanobacterium
ATTCCCGGACAATACCTTGCTGTTGCAGGACTTTGGTAATTTTGCTGCGGCCATCGGGTTTGCCGACGGAGGTGAGTAACAAGTGGGCTGTCTCAGGGAGGACAGGCAGGGTGCGTTCCAGTTCCGACAAAAACACCGAGGCGTCTTGTCCGACCAAGGGTGGGTTAGCGAGCCAGACGAGGCGATCGCCCAACCCAAAAGGCGGGGTCATAGCTTGATTGAGTCCCTGCACCAAAGCATCAACTGAGCCACTACCGTCGGCTTTGTCATAATTAAAACTTTTCCAAGCCGGGTCCAACACCCGGTCTTCCAGGGACCGCACGGACTGCTGAAGACGAAACTCGTCATCCCCCCAAAATAGATACACAGGCATCGGTTTTATCCAAACGAATATCTTCACATAATCATTTTTTATTTGAGAGATCTTTATTTGAATTTATCCTTCTTAAGGGTTGTTTTTTGTTTTCTATATGTCGAGCAGGACTACTACTAATAACAACCTGTTGGATATTCGCAACCCCTGTCTTCCCTCGAATCATAATGCCACGTAACCCCGCGCGCAATGGAATCGCAAGCGTTGACGATGTGCTAACCCTAGATGTTTTAACCCTAGATGTTTTACTCCTAGAGGATGAAGTGGATTGGGGAATGTCCAAAGTTCCCATTAAATCTCCATCCACCAGTAGATCAACCGCAGTATTTGCCTCTACTGCGCTAGCTTGAAGCTGTAGATAAAAGGTTTGGGGTTGAGCCACACGAGTTGTGTAGCTCGCCCACTGCCCTGGCTTGAGCTGATTCATTTGAAGATTACCGAGCCAACCTGGCGGAGCATTATAACTGGTCGCAGGTAAGGTTGCTGGGATCAGAACGCCGTAAGTAACCTTTGCTCGACGACTCGTATTCAGTTTATCAATGGCTTGTAATTTCAGATTTTTCTGGGAATTAGTCGCATCCCATATATCAGGAACAAAACCCCAAGGCGATTCCCCAGTCAAGGTGAAATATACTAGCAAATCGCCGCCAATGGCACTCCACTGATTATGGGCTTCGATCATTTCAGGGACAATACGAGGGTCATCCCGATAAAGTGCACGTGTTGTATCGTTAATGCTGCCGTTTTCCAAGCTAGGTCCGCCTTCATAGGCAATGCGCTTGACTCCGAACGCAGTCGCATAATCGATATCTTTTTGGAGCGCTGGAATCCAGGTTTCTCGGTTCGTAAAATCGGCAAAAGCAGCCGTAGGAGATGTGGGTGTTTTAGGTGCATAGTAAGCACTCCCCCCTAACCCGTAAAAGTAATATTTAAGGGGTTTGGGATCGGGAACTTGGTTCGGATTGTTGTAGTAATCCTGCATGAGATGAATGGCTTGCAATAAAGGGCCATCCCCATAACCCAGTTGTGTCATCAGAACGGGCCGCACCCGTTTCATCATCGCAGTATCGCCAAAAACTCGCCGGAAAATCAGCGAAATTTCGGTCCCTCGTTTTGCCACTCGTCGCCATGCCCAGTACCATTCATTGTTATCGCCGTCAAAGTTCAAGGGAGATTTCCCAGAGGCGACTTCTGCCTTGGCAAGTTGGTAGTTGTGAGCGGATTGCTGAAAACCGCCCGCCGTATTCCATACTTCATTAGAATACTCAATATAAAGCTTCCGTCGCGGGTTCAATTTTCGCTTGATCAGTCTAGCCAGGTTTTGCACGTACTGATCGTTCGCCTTAGCCGGAATCGTTAACCAGCAGTCTGCTTCTACTTCGTTGCAGAGTTGGATGGCATACTCATAGGCAGCACCTCGTCCCTGCCAACCGTATTCTGATGCTTGCTGGAACATCGAGTACCAAGCCGGGGTAAGACGTTCCGACCAGCGCACTTGATTATTGCTATTGGTCGCCAAAAAGTCCATAAATCGTAACACCCGAAACCGCTTGAGAACGGCTTTATAGGAGTCTGTAAAAACGGTTTCAGGCGAATAGCTTTGCGTGCTCCCTTCACTTATAGGGCGCATAAGCTTGACCGATGCGATGCCGGAATTGAGGGAGCTAGTCGGACTGCGTTTGGTATTCTTAAACATTAGAAATAGCCCTTCATTTTCCACCGAGGGATAGAGCAGATCCCCCGTCGTGGTATTGGAACTCGCATCATAGGTCAGATTGGCAAGGCTTCCGGAACAGCATTGTATCGTGACGTCCGCTTGACCCGTAAAGGACAAACGATATGTTCCGTTCATGCGGGCAATGCCATGCCAAACTGTGATTCGAGTATCTTCGAGAGGCCAGCCATGACTATCGCGCGTGGCAGGCAGGTTGGAATCCAGTTTAAGCCAATCCCGACTTTGTTTGATCGCATCGGCAAAAGGGCGAGCATAGCTATAGTCACCGACAAAATCTACATTAATGCCTATTAAATTGTTTCGGCCAGGCGGGTTGACGTCCACTGACGGCACAGCAACCCTTGAAGGAGTCTCTGCCAAGACCTTTGTGGGGCATATAAAGGCTGCTAATGTACAGAACACCCCGCCAAATAGAACAACCTGTAAACGCCGATTCATGGGGTATTCTCCATTGCAACAATTGAAATTGTAGGCATATATCGGTTCTTTTGTCCTATATCTAAGGGAATATTGCAATGATTCAGGTGCAGGATCAAGCGCCATTCCACCCGATCTCCCAACTATTTCTAGCAGATATTCCCTCCCCTTATGGTATTGTTGACAACAACTATGATGGTTTAGTAAATCTGAGTCCGTGGACCTGGGCTTTGTTTATGCTGAACCTGACCAGGTTACTGCGGTACTAGACAGTTGAATTAGGTTATCCAAAACCATTTACAGTCTTGGGATACAGACGGATCGATCACACTCCGCCCCGCTGCAAAACCTGACTCAGTTGCGGGCAGTAACTGGGCAATCCGAATGTGCGCGGATTAACTGCACCCGCATAACAAAAATGTCGATAATTGAGACAAAAATAATCCCATGGTCCCATCTGAATCTTAAACAGGCGAATTAAAAAATTCACTAGCCAAGGTGTTAGGTCGATTTGGCCGTAAATGCGTTTACGCGCTACCTGACATAACGTTGCGATCGCCGTTTCCACGGTGACGACTTCATTACCTAACACCAACTGTCGCGATGGAGCAGAGTCGGGATGCTGCACCAATTGCAACACAACCGTGGCAATATCTTGGGCATGGATGAAATGAAAACTACCTTCAGTTTTGAGAAAGCGAATCAGACCTGCCCATTTCAACACCTCCGGCACCCCCGAGGAGAAATGGGAATAAGGCTTATGGCGGACTCCTGTTGCGGAGCTTTCGCCCCCCACCACCAGCGTCGGAAACACGGTGTAGATCGGAAATCCACAATCCATTGCGGTGAGTTTTTCAAAGCACTCGGCCTTGGCGCGAATATAGTCCGTCCCCAAGGTTTTCGCCTCCGGCAACGGGGTTTCGTCGCGACCTAAAATACTGGCGGTCGAGAAGTAAATGACCTGTTGGCACACCTGGGGATCGAGGGATTGAATCAGGGCAAGGGTTTGGGTCACATCCAAGGCAAAATCTCCCCAACCCGTTGCCGCCAAAATGGCGCAGTGAATCGTGGGCAAAAGAGATCGCAACGCAGCCTCATCGCGCAGATCCGCCACGACCAGATGGACTCCAGGGCGGCTATCCACTGGGACTTGTAATTTTTGGGGATCGCGCACCACCAAAAACAATTCGTCGTCGGTTTGGCGAATGAAGGTTTCGCTCAAATAGTGACCGATGCAACCGCTGGCCCCTGTTATTAAAATCCGTCGTCCTGCCACAGTTTGTCCTGCTTTAATGGGCGGTTCTTAATACCGATATGCCTTGACGGTCTCAAAAAAGAACGCTGCATTTTCTTCTGGGGTGGTAGGCAAAATACCGTGGCCCAGGTTCATAATATGCCGATGCGTCCCTGCCTTACGGATGGTGTCGTGGATGCGATCGCGAATAAAATCCTGCGATCCAAACAACACACCAGGGTCCATATTGCCCTGTACCCCAATATTGGGGCCGAGGATTTGCCGTGCTTCGGCCATATCGACGGTCCAATCCACACTGATCATATCGGCCCCGGAGGAACCCATTTGTTTCATCACCCCAGCGCTGCCGCTGACCAACAAAATAAAGGGGGTGTCGGGGTGGGTTTCTTTCACCTGCTGAATCACCTGTTGTTGATAGGGCAGAGCAAACGTTTCGTAGTCTTGAGGGCAGAGTTGACCCGCCCAGGAGTCGAACATTTGTACCACTTGCGCCCCGCAGTCGATTTGATAGCGCACGTAAATGGCGATCGCATCGGCAAATTTGCTCAGCAAGCGATGGAGTGGCGCTGGATCGGCAAAGGCCATGCTTTTGATAACCGAGTAGGTCTTAGACCCTTTGCCTTCTACGGCGTAGGCAGCTAGGGTCCAAGGTGCGCCGACAAACCCGAGGACCGTGGCTTGGTTGCCCACGGCTTGGCGCAGCGTCTGCAAGATCGGCTTGATAAACGGCAAAGACTGATCCGGGTCTAAAGGCGTCAGGTTATCAATTTGGGCCTGGGTGCGAATGGGATCGTGAATAATCGGCCCTTTGCCCTCGGCAATGTCCATGTCGATGCCCATACCGGGCATGGGGGTGACAATATCCGAAAACAAAATCACGCCATCGGGTTGAAAGGCCCGCCAAGGTTGGAGAGAGACCTCAATGGCCACCTCTGGAATTTCGGAGCGTTCGCGGAAAGACGGATACTTTTCCCGCAGGTCTCGATAAGCTTTCATATAACGACCCGCTTGGCGCATCATCCAGACGGGTGGACGGTCTACGGTTTCGCCCCGCGCAGCCCGCAACAGTAGCGGCTCAGTTGGGATCGGATTCGTCATGATTCTAGGGGTCTCCTTCTCAAACTCAGCTCGGTTGCGCAGCACGGCTGAGGATCGATCTGCACGGAATTTGCGCCAGATCTAGTTTAGGATTGATCGTTCGCATTTAGATGACCCGGTTGATAATTCTCTGCGCTGCCTTGCTAGGCGCTCAACCAACGATCCAACCAACGATTCATGACGGTGCGGACTTGACGATGACGATTCCATCGCTGAAAGGCTTTTTCGTAAGCTTCGCCGTCGAGGTGGAATACATTCCAGGCTTTTAAGCCCATAAAGAGTCCCCAAACCATCAAAATATACAGAGACCAAGGAAATCCAAATCCCATGAGCGCATTGAGGCTAATCAGCCCAATGTTGACAATGGCAAATCGAACGGCTTTGCGCTTTAGATCGGCCCGCTGATGGTCATTGAAGGTATCCCGCTTGGAACGCTCTACACTGGATTGCAGCCAGGTTTGCTCGGCTTGACGAATGACGATATCGGAAATGCCTAAATCGGAGGCAATTTCAAAAAGCTGCGATCGCGAAAATTCGCCCTGGTAGGTATGTTGGGCGATCGCCAGTCCCAAAATATGTTGGATCTCTTCCTGGGTATACACGTGCCGATCATCGGGTTGGGTTTGACCGTTGCTGAACGCTTCTGCACTCGCCATGACTCGCCTCAATTCAACGCATCAGGGTAGAACTTAATGAAATAAAAATGGTCTGATTTTATCATTCCATGTTAGCAACGGTTTCAAACATACGCCTGAGGTCAGGATAACCGTACCCCCCATGAGCATTATGCTGACGTGTTGAGGTTGCAATCCATTAAATCAGAGGACGATCAACCCATTGTCGTGCCAATTGCAGGGCTGCTTCTGGGGTGGCAATGCGTCCCTCTGCTTGGGCTAATTCCAGGACAGACAATAACTGTCCCACCATTGGCCCGGAGGGAATCGCCAAAGCCACCATCAAATCTTGCCCAGACACCAGCGGTTTGGGATGGGCGATCGCACTGAGCGGATTCAGATATTCCTCCACCAACGGAGCTAACAAAGGCAGGGGCAGATCGGCGGCGATCGCCGCAACGGCAACGGCTGGGAACGCCTCACCGACGGTTCGGCAGAGGTGGTACTGTTGCCGACGGTCCATTGCACCTTGGGCCAGTTCGCTCTGAAGTTGGGTCAAACCTTGTAAAACCGTCAGTGCCACATTGACTTCAGCCCGACTGTACTTCATCCGTTGCAAGGTGAGTTTGGCTAGCTGGACCTCTGACGACACCAAACCCACCAACTTAGCCGTGGCAAACAGCGTCCGACGCACCCCTTCGCCGCTTTTGGGTCGCGCGCTGAGGGTGCGATGCAACAAAGACTCCAGTTGGGGCCAACGGGCTGTTGCGGTCACTTCAGCCTGATCCATTGACGCAATGAGATCAAGTCCCGATTCTGACGCATCGGGGAAGGAAGATTGCAACAGGCCATCTTGCCAGAGCCGTTTGATCCAACTGCTACCTGCCCCATGACTTAATAAATAACCCAATTCTGAACGAATCCGTTCGGCAGCTATCCGCGACAATCGGGGTGCAAAATCAATAATTTGGGCATGGGTAGCTGGATCGATCTCGAAATGGAGTTGGGCAGCTTGACGATAGGCTCGAAACAACCGGAGCGGATCGTCGGCCAAGTTTTCAACCGATATCATCCGCAATACCCGCCGTTCTAGATCGGTTTGTCCCGCCAAGGGATCAAACAAGGTCTGGGTATGGGGCGAATAGGCGATCGCATTGATCGTAAAATCCCGTCGCCGTAGGTCTTCTTGAAGGGTGGTGCCGACTTGCAGCGCAAAATCTGCCGTCGCTCGTTCAAACACCACCCGTGCGATTTGGTGGGTTTCATCCAATACCACAAACCCCGCACGGTAATGATGGGCGATCGCCTGGGCGGTTTCGATTGAATGCTGGGGCAGCACAAAGTCCAAATCGAGATAGGGCGACCCGTAGCCCAACAAGGCATCTCGCACGCATCCGCCCACCAGATAAGCCGTCTGCGGTATCCAATCCAGACTAAACGGCCAATATTGAGGACAGAGAACCGAAGATTGCAAAAGCGGCGAGGTTAGCAACAAGGTGTTTATGGAATGTTGAATGTGAATAAGGTAAAGCAAGTGGGGTCAAAACCGAACCCACCCGCACATCCCTATTCTATGAAATGGGCGGGGAGAGACTCGAACTCTCATGACCGAAGTCGCCACATTTTGAGTGTGGTGCGTCTACCATTTCGCCACCCGCCCTTGTATGAGGCTTTACCATTGTACAGCAGACCCCAAGCTTTTGGGAATATTTTGGCGGCGATGCTTGTCCAAAACTCGGATAGCAGAAACCGAGACCGGACCCATGGATGGGGTTGAACTCATGCCGCAACCTCAATTTATGATAGATGGAATTGAATTTATTTGAATTTATACTATGATTAATAGACATACTTTCTTAAAGTATTTATTTGCATTCAAGAAGAAAATGTCATGAAACGACTCAATCAGTTTCTCCAAGGGGATAAAGCTTAAAGCGGGACAATGAGTGGGATTGATTGTATAAAAGAAAACCCTGCGCCAGAGCGC
>JBAVRC010000145.1:0-2012 GCA_049694615.1 Thermosynechococcaceae cyanobacterium
TCAGAGACTTTTCAAACAGGTTCTTACACGGCTCCTCAACAATACGGCTGTTGTCATCAGCACCATTCGCCCTATGTTTCGATTGGTTCTAGCTCAGTTTCTTGCTCTAAAAAACCTTTCGGTTAGCAATATCACGGGCGGTTTTGACATCGTGGCAATGACGATGAAGCGGTTGCAGATTATCGAACTTATCCTTCCCACCGTCTTGTTTAGAGATGGTGTGGTCAACCTCAATCAGATCGTCCCCTACAAACATTAGTCCACATTCAGGGCATCGTCCTTTGTACTTCTTGAGTAGAAATGCTACTCGGTTAGGTAACTCAGGATGGGTGCCTTTTCTTGCGCTCCAGTAAAGTACGTCCCCGTCGAAGTAGCTCTTATCTCCTCTGACTTTTACATGGCGTTTGATTGGGGTATCGGAATGTGCTGTTAGCCTTATTCCGCTTTGGGTTGAGAACGTCAACCTATCCTCAATGTAGCGCCAGTATTTGTTTTTGGTAATAGAGTCCCATTTTCTGGTTCTGTATCTTGCCCATGCTCGCAATTGTGACGACAGAATATAGTCGCAACTGCTAAAGACTCTTTTGCTAATTACGGTTGAGTAATAATTACCCCATCCCCGAATAATCGGATTTAATTTACTAATCAGTGCCTCTTGAGGTGCTGTTTTGTAACTGTTTATGGTGTTCCCTATTGACTCAATATGTAAGGCAATCTTCTCTTTGCTAGGCTTGATGATAGTTTTGAATCCTAGCCTTTCACCATGAGTATTACATCCAGATTGGTGTTTACCAACTTGATATTGTCTAATATTGAATCCGAGAAAGTCGAATCCAATATTTCCTTCATGTGAAATTAACGTATGAGAGATACGAGTTTTGCTAGGTTTCAATTCTAAGGATATCTCATTTAACCAATTTTCTGCTGCTAACTTACATCTTTGGATGACATCAAGCGATTTATGAAGGACTACAAAATCGTCGGCATAGAACACAACATTTAATTCATCTTGTGCTTTTTTCCCTTGACTTATGCATCCTCTTATCGCCGCTTCCAGACCATGTAAGGCTATCAAAGCAAGGCATGGTGAAAGAACACCTCCTTGTGGTGTACCTTCATTGGTTGGAAATAATTTGCCATCCATTACTACCCCTGACTTTAACCAAGCTTTAATTTGCCTGTTTAATTTAGGGAAAGTATTTAGCTTGTCTAACAGCTTTTCTTGGTTGATTTTATCGAAGCACTTCGTAATATCGGCATCTAAGATATATTTGCTCTTTTTGCTAATACTTAGGAAAATTGCTTCGATTGCATCATGAGCACCCCGTCCTGTCCTAAAGCCGTAGGTATTTGGTTCATAAACTGCCTCCCATTCGGCTTCAAGTGCTAGTTTGACTAGCATCTGTTTTGCTCTATCAATCATGCAGGGGATTCCTAACGGTCTTTCCTCCGACGTTCCAGGTTTTGGTATCATCACCCTTCGCGTTGGTTTGGATTTTCCCGTTAGTTCCAAGGATTCTACAAGGTCAAATCTTTGAGCTGGGTTTAACGATTTTATTCCGTCTACTCCCGCCGTGGATTTGCCTTGATTGTCCTGAGTCACCTTCCTGACTGATAGAAGTTTGGCAGACCTGGACTTCATCAATAGTTTCTGGAGTCTGTGAACCTGCTTGGTATCTCCACGACGTTTGGCTTTGAAGATTCTGGTTTGGAGTCGATAGACATTTTTCTGGATTTGTTTCCAGTCGATGTCTTTCCATTCATCGCTCCCCATGGTTGAGTGCATCATCGTCTTGACTCCGACTAAAGGATCTTCATTCCGTACTATCGGGTCTACGTCGGCATATCCTAGGCATTACCCTAGGCGTTGGCTTCTTAGACCATCCTTCACGCCAATCCATGCGGTTTTAGTACCTGCTCTGAATATTCGACCTTTCAGAGTGAAAACTGGTCATGTTACTTCGTTGCTGGTGTTCTTTGGTCGTGTGTTTAGGGTCGTACTGTCCACCGGG
>JBAVRC010000146.1:0-1538 GCA_049694615.1 Thermosynechococcaceae cyanobacterium
AGGCGAGATGGCTATGGAACCAATTTTTTTGCCCCAGTTGGCCCATGCGCCACAGCAAGCCGAACACATTGCAATTCAAACCCAATTGGCGGACTTGGAAACCTTAACCCCAGTTCAGGGGCAGATGCAGGTCATGCATTGCGGGAATTATTTGCAAGTGGAGGCTACCGCAGAAACCATTATCACCTTGACCTGCGATCGCTGTTTGCAGCAGTACAATCACCGCCTTGCCACCCAAGCCTCGGAACTGATTTGGCTCAGGGATGCGACCGCAGCGGATGCCCTAGAAGGGTTCGCCGCAGAGGTACTAGAGGATCCCGACTTGGTGGAGAGCTTACCGCCCGATGGATATTTTTATCCCAACGAATGGCTGTACGAACAACTGTGTCTCGCCTTGCCTCAACGGCAACTCTGTAGTGCGCAATGTCCTGGCATTGCGCTTCCGGTTCAGTCGGTTGCATCTGAACCCAGTCTGGATCGACGATGGGCCGTTTTGGCTGATCTGAAACACCAATTGAACCAGGACGGACGCTAGCGCTACTCGGCCACCAGCGTTTGCGCTAAGGGTTTGATCAGATTCATGAGACGATCTGGGTCGAGTAGAAAAAGGGTGGCGACTTGCATTTTCTCTAGGGTGACTTGGGCCATTTGTTCGGCAATGCCCAGGGTATCGCGATCGCGGTATTCGGCAGGAACGGGATGAAAATCGGTCGCGGGAATGTCCTTCATGGTGGGCAAGGATGCCGTAGGGATGCCGTAAACTTGGCGATCGCTTTTAGTAACAATAAAATATCCTTTCTGTTGGTTGGCTGAATACCCATAGATGTTGTGGAACAGGTCTAGCACCACCAATTCCTGACCATCAATTTGGGCAATGCCCAAAAATTTATTGCCGCTTTTGACGATGGAGGGCATGCCAACCACTTTTTGAACGGAATCCAGACGGATGCCGAGATGCAGATCCCCCACGGTGAAAATCAGAATTTTGAGTGCCGTCGATTTAACCGGGGTGCCTAGCATTTGATGTCCTCCAAACAGGTTTGTAAGGTCTGGATCAAGTCCTGCTCCAGATAGGGTTTGGTCAAGTAATGGTTGGCACCAAGAAATTTGGCGATGCTCCGATGCTTATCGCCGCTGCGCGAGGTCAGCATCAGAATGGGTAAGTCGGTTACCCCATAGTCCTTGCGACTGGCGCTTAAAAACTCGAATCCGTTCATATTCGGCATTTCAACATCGCAGAACACCGCTCGAATATTCGGTTCTTGGTGCAATTTGTCCAATCCCTCACGTCCGTCAATGGCTTGTATGACTTGGTAGCCATACTTTTGCAGGGTCAACGTGAGGGTCTGACGGGCGGTCAACGAATCGTCTACCACCAAAATGGTCGGGATATTGGGGTTTCGCACCGCCACAGTTACGCCTGACGATGGGGCTGAGAGGATGGGAGCCGTGGTTGGGGGGTGTAACCAATTCCGAATCAGGACCGAGCCATCGATCACGGAAACCAGCGAACCGTCTCCCAAAATAGCGCACCCGTA
>JBAVRC010000147.1:0-2418 GCA_049694615.1 Thermosynechococcaceae cyanobacterium
ACTGGGCAAGAGGTGACCTTTGAGCAGAGCTACGGTGGTTCGGGTTCCCAAACCCGTGCGGTTATTGATGGGCTAGAAGCTGATGTGGTTGCCTTGGCCTTGGCCCTCGACACGCAGAAAATTGAAAAAGCCGGACTCATCGCACCGGGATGGGAGAAAAAACTCCCGAACGAGTCCATTGTGACCCGCTCGGTTGCCGCCTTAGTGACCCGACCGGGCAAGCCCAAAATTGGAACATGGTCCGCTTTGGCCACCCCAAAATTACAAGTGATAACTGCAAACCCCAAAACCTCAGGGGGTGCCCGTTGGAATTTTCTGGCCCTTTGGGGGTCGGTAACCCAGACGGGCGGCACGGAAGCCCAAGCCAAAACCTTTGTCGAGACGGTGTTTAAGAATGTCCCGGTACTGCCCAAGGATGCCCGCGAAGCGAGCGATGTGTTCTACAAACAAGGCCAAGGCGATGTCCTGATTAATTACGAAAACGAGGTGTTGTTGGCTCAACAGCAAGGCCAGTACCAACCCTACACCGTGCCCACCGATGCCAACATCTCTATCGATAGTCCGGTGGCCGTGGTCGATAAAAACGTCGATAAACACGGGACTCGCAAGGTAGCTGAGGCATTTGCCCAATACCTCTTTACCCCAGATGCCCAACGCGAGTTTGCCAAAGTCGGCTTCCGACCCGTTGACCCCAGCGTTGCCAAAGAAGTCGAAGCACAATTCCCCAAAGTGAAGAAGCTGTTCACGGTCGAGGAGTTGGGCGGTTGGAAAAAAATCCAATCTCAGTTCTTCGATGACGGTGCGCTCTTCGATCAAATTCAAGCTCAAGGCGCTAAATAACTCCCTGCCCTAGGAGGCTATCCCAATGTCTAACCGTGCCCCTCGCTCCGAACCTCATCTCCAGCCCCAGCCGTTGCGTCGGATTCGGCATCGGATTCGATTACAAATTCCGCCGCAATATCAGGGCGAACCGATTATTTCTAACCTCGCTGGGCGCTATGGATTAGAGGTGAATATTCAAAGTGCCTTGCTCGGGGCGAGCGGTCGCGAATCCGGCTGGTTCGATCTGGCGTTGTACGGCAACCCTGACCGAATTCAGCAGGCACTGGACTACCTGTCCCAGCTTCATATCGAAATCTGGGCAGAAGGTAATGAGTCGCTGAGCGACTGGTCTTTTTATTAGAGAGATTGCTATGTCATCCATTGTTCCAGTAAAGGCAACGGCCCCCTTGTTGAAGAACTTTAGAAAAAATCCCAGCATTAAAAAAATAATCGAGATTGGCCGTAGCTTGCCTTGGCCCTGGATTGTCACCATTGGCTATTTAATCGTCATGCTGCTGTTGCCCATTTCTGCCCTAGTCACCAAGTCCATCACGGTAGGACCGGCAGAGTTCTGGCGCATTGCAACCAACCCCGTCGCTCTTTCTACCTACGACGTCACCTTTGTGACAGCGTTCTTCGCTGCTGTCATCAATGGTGTGATGGGGACGCTCGTGGCTTGGGTTTTAGTGCGGTATTCCTTTCCCGGTCGGAAGATATTGGATGCGGCGGTCGATTTACCGTTTGCGCTACCCACATCGGTAGCCGGGTTGGTTTTAGCCACGGTATATAGCAATAACGGATGGATTGGCCATTTTTTTGCACCTTTCGGTATCAAAATTGCCTTTACGCGCCTGGGCGTGTTGATATCGATGATTTTTATTTCGCTCCCGTTCATTGTCCGCACCCTCCAACCCGTGCTTCAGGAGATGGAGCGCGAGATTGAAGAGGCGGCTTGGTCTTTAGGGGCAAACCAGTTTCAATCCTTTATCCGCGTGTTGCTTCCTCCCCTCTTCCCCCCCATTTTGACCGGGGTAGCTTTGGGCTTTTCGCGGGCAGTGGGCGAGTACGGCACGGTGGTCATCATTGCCTCCAGCATTCCATTCAAGGATCTGATCTCGCCGGTTCTAGTGGTTCAGCGTCTGGAACAGTACGACTATGCCGGGGCAACCGTGATCGGGACCGTTTTGCTCCTGGTGTCTTTAGTCATGCTGCTGGTAATTAATGGTCTACAACAATGGGGACGTCGATATGCTGCCTAAATCCTCGGATCGCCAAGGCGATCGCCCTGTTTTTTCGGGTCAGACCCTTTTAATTGGCATTGCGGTGGTTTATCTGGCGCTGGTGCTACTCGTTCCGGCGATCGCCGTTTTCTATGAAGCCTTTCATAAAGGCTTTCAGACCTTTTTGACCGCTGCCAGTTCCACCGAATTTATCCGAGCCCTGCAATTAACCTTACTGGTGGCTGCTATTTCCCTGCCCCTCAATACCGTGTTTGGTCTGTGTGCCGCTTGGGTTTTAGCCCGCAACCGATTTCCAGGGCGATCGCTTTTAATTAGCATTTTGGACTTGCCCTTTGCCATTTCCTCGGTTGTGGTC
>JBAVRC010000148.1:0-3564 GCA_049694615.1 Thermosynechococcaceae cyanobacterium
AAGCTATATATCGTAATTGATTTACTTGATTTTATGGCTAAAGACCCATCGTTCTAAAAGAGCCGCACCCAAAGGATTTGGTCGGATAGATCGCACTGAAGTATTACGACCGAGAGAATGCCCATCCTGTGGCGGGACAGAATTTGCGGAGTTGCCTGTAGCCGTGCGTCGCTATGAAGTGGCCGAATTAGTAGAACAGGCCATCGAAGTCGTGAAATACGAGCAACAGTGTTGCAAATGTGCGACCTGTGGCACCTCAGTTTGGGGGTCATTGCCAGCCGGAGTGATCGGGGAGCAAAGTTTAGGTGCAAGGTTGCAAGTCCTGTTGGTGTGGCTGGGCAACTACGGTCATCTGTCCTATAAAAAGCAGCAAGAACTGTTGCTGGAATTGGGACGAATTAAGGTTGGTAAGGGAACCCTGCAAGCCACCAATGCCCGTTTATCCAAGGTCGTCAAGGGTGCAGTGGAGAAACTAGGAATTTGGGTACAGCACTGTGCCCATGTGCAGGTAGACGAAACGCCGTGGTTGGTCAAGGGGGTCAAGGAATGGATGTGGGTGATTTGCGGGATGGGATTTTGTTTGTTTCATGCCGCAGATACCCGGTCTAGGGCAGAGTTGGAAACGCTGCTGGGCAGGAGTTTTGCCGGGGTGCTCAGTTCAGATGATTTCAGTGTTTATAACGGCTACCCGGTCAGGGCGCAACAAAAATGTTTGGCCCATTTGAGGCGTCACTTTAAGAAGGTGATCAAACTCAAGCATGGAAACAATCCCCAACTGGGGCAAGGGTTCGTCGACCTGATTGATGCGGCCTTTGCCGCCCATCGCCAATGGCGAGAAACCCAAGATGACTGTGTCTACTACTCTTGGGCCGTAGGTTTCAAGATTGAGGTAAAACTGGCACTGGAGCAGTGGCTCCCTAAAGCGGGGTATGCAGCAGGGTTGTTGTTGCGTTCGCTGCGTGACAAAGCTTTGCAATGGTGGTATTTTCTCGACCATCCAGAGGTTCCACCTGACAACAATCGTTCGGAGCGCTCCTTAAGGCTTGCTGTGACTAAACGCAAGGTCTGTGGAGGGTCACGCTCAATGACTGGCTTTGCCCAGACTGCGATTTTATTGACTGTGATTCAAACTTGTCGGACTCAATCGCGCTCTGCTTTTGAGTTCTTCACGCAAGCTTTGATGGCAATCACTTCTCCAGAAATCCAGGCAATGCCTTCTCTCATCCCTGGAATAAGCACCTGAATCCTTACAATAATTTGATCGCGCTAAACTCCCGACGCAGCAAATTCTCAACTTGTAATGTCGAACAGTTTCCAAGTCGAAGCCAAATAACTTTTGGTGGAATCCCCAATACTAAGCTCAGATCGTGCATGTCAGCATCTTTCGAGACAATCATCAAATCATTATCTTTTGCATAATCCCAAACTATTGGGTCAATTGTCGCTTTCATGCCCACATCTCGAACGTGAAGCGAGTCTGGGAAAAGATCGCTCAAACGGTTCGGCAATTTAGGTAATAAGTTTTCATCAAACAGTAATTTCATGCAGATAATGGAGCGGTCATAAACCGACGCTCACGGTCAGCAGCATAAGCAATACAGGCTTTTAAATCTTCTCGTGTCAGATCGGGAAAATCATCGAGAATTTCTGCTTCGGTCATCTCGGAAGCCAGGTACTCAAGTACTTCATAAACCGTAATTCGTAAGCCACGTACACAAGGCTTACCACCGCGTTTATTGGGTTCAATTGTGATGTAGTTTCTGTAGTTCATGATTGAAATTGTTGGCATTCTGTTCTTGCCGTTTGTACAATTTTAGACTGCGATTTTTGGTCTGGCTCTGTCATCCACTAATCATACGGATGTCGTGGGAGCGCGAAAACTCGCTGCCAAATGCCCTTTTCATTTTAGTAGATCAACGAACCTCGTTCCTTCTCGTAGATGGACTGAAGCGAACTAGATACAGATACTGTTGCGACCGAAGTCAATAGAGTGGGCGATGTAACAGCCCTAAAGCTTTCCTCTCCAACCACCTGCGATCGCCGCAAAGGCCGTGTCATCGTGAGGGTTGTTGGCTAATATTCTCAATAATGAATGCATTGTTGCGAATAATCTGGACCGATTATGTTCAAACTGAGCATTTACACCCTTTAAAGTTTTGATTTCTTAACCTAGTCCGCTGCCGCGCGAAATAAAGTGTTGTATGCTCAGAGCAGGGAACTGGAATTGAAGATACAGCAGTTGAGGTGGCCATCGGCCATTCTCATCTGTTTCGCCTCAATTGTACTCATTCGTTGTTTTCCTTAAGGTTGCGGGTTAACCGAAACCATTGGTTTTTCAAATGAAACAAATACCCACTTCACTGCTCACTTTAGTGGCGGGGGTTTTGATTGCACTCATCAGTTTATGGGTGGGTCAAAATCACCATCTTTTGCCGGAGCAGGCTTCGGTGCAAGCCACCTTGGTGGACAATTTTTTCAATGTGATGGTGACGATCGCCACGGCCCTGTTTATTGTGGTCCAGGGGGCGATTGTCTGGTTTGCCATTCGGTTTCGACGGCGCAAAGGCGATGATACGGACGGTTTGCCCTTGGAAGGCAATGTGCCCCTGGAAATTTTCTGGACAGTGATTCCAGCCATTATTGTGATTTGGCTGGGGGCCTATAGCGTTGAGGTCTACACCCAAATGGGCGGCTTTAGTCCAACCGGTCACGGTGCCGGGATGATGATGGCCCACCACACGGGGTCCTCCCATCGATCCGCTCCAGGGGAGGCGATCGCTGCACCCTTACTCACAACCGATGCAGCATCGGAGTTACCTACTGGTGTGATCGCCGAGGGGGCAGACGCTAGTCAGTATGGCATTGGTCCGTCGCCCCAGGAGGCGGGTCAAGCGGCAGACGTTTCGGTGAATGTGACCGGGTTGCAGTATGCCTGGTTGTTTAACTACCCCAAGGACGGCATTACATCGGGCGAGCTGCATATCCCCGTGGGCCAAGATGTGCAGTTGAATATCTCCGCCAATGATGTGATTCATTCCTTTTGGGTGCCGCAATTTCGCCTGAAGCAGGATGCTATTCCCGGTCAACCAGCGGAATTACGCTTTACGGCTACCAAAACCGGAACATTCCCAGTGGTCTGTGCCGAATTGTGTGGGTCGTACCACGGCAGTATGCGCACGACGGTGATTGTGCATACCCCGGAAGCCTATGCCCAATGGCTAACAGATAATCGCATTGCCCAAGCGACTTACAACCCGTCGGTGATCGCCTTGACCCCTGATCCCGATGCATCCCTGGCCCGCCCTGTTCAATCTTGGGGCATCACCGCCGACGCGATCGCCCAACTGCATCCCCACAAAGGTTAGAACCGAAGAGCGTGTATGGAACCGACACAAACATCTCCGACCTTGGTTGTCGAGGGTCAGGCCGCTGCGCATCCGGCCCATCCGACGGCCTGGAAGTGGTACGACTACTTCACCTTCAACACCGACCATAAGAACCTGTTTGAAAAGTCTCTGATCCCCTTGTAGCGCCATTGTGACGAGGCAATTGTAGAGTAAAGGG
>JBAVRC010000149.1:0-2277 GCA_049694615.1 Thermosynechococcaceae cyanobacterium
GTCCAGGAGTGCAGGGCTAGTGGCGTCCGGTGCATCCCAAGCTTGGACGAGTGTCCGGGCGATCGCATGTTTTTCGCGAGGGGTGAAGTAGGTAAAGGCTAACCGCAGGGCTGGTAGCGCAACGAGAAACATTTCCTCATCGAACCCGGCTAGGAGTTGATCAATCTGTTGCAGGAGATCCGGTTCGCGTTGAACCACTTCACGAGCCAGACAAAATAACCCGGTCAGAAAATCCCCCAGGCGATCGGGGTTCCCCATGAACTTGAGGTCCATTAAAATTTGGGACGTGGGCGTTTCGCCTAATCCCCAGAGTACCCCCATTGCAGCCCCCCGTAGCAGTGGGTTTTGGAATGGATCGATGCTGACACGCCCCAGCACATCGACAAGCGCAATGCGGTTGAGGGCCAGGGATTGACCGCAACGGTCAAAAGTTTCTAAGAGTACCTTAACCCCTTGCAGGAGTGGCTGATCGCTGCCTTGAATCTGGCCTAAACTTTCCAGCAGCCACAGGCCCCGGTTAAATACCTCTTGCAGCAACTGTCCAATTTCTGGACTTTCCGAAGTTCCTAATACTTCGTCGTAGCGATAGAGATAGAGCAAATGGCCTAGGGCGCGGGTGACGGTAAAGAAATCGCTATCCGACCGAATCAGGCCCAATAAGCGTTGATACAGGGGTTGAGTGAGATGCCGTAACCCCATGAGCGCGGTATCCAGCAACAGAAGCGCAGCAGTTTCAGCCTGTCTCTCCACGTTGGCGGCTAAGGCCAACACTCGATTTTCAGCAGCTTCGGCCAGGGTTGAGCCGTAAATAGCGGCTTCAATACAGCTTCCTTCATGGACTGGACTCCAACAAATGGCCCATTCTTCCCAGAGATAGGCTAAGTCCAGCCGAGTCGCAAAGTCGGTTCCGTTGATGCGGTCGAACCCGGCAATGTCTAAGACACGAAGCTGGTGCAGAATTTGCGATCGCCGCAATGCTCTTGCTTCATGGAGATTGATCTTGATCGCTTGTGCATAGTTTTGGGGGGATAAATCCTGGGCACGGAGGTGTTGTTTGATATCGGCAACGAGGGGTGGTACGGAGGTTCCAGCCGCCAGACGGCCCCGTGCATTCCCCCGAAACACTTCATAGACTGCAGCCAGAAAGGGATGGGAGAGGTGAGGGGTCAGTTCGTCTTTGATGAGGGCGGCGATGATGCCATCGACAATATCCTGTCGCCAAACTTCTGAATGACTGCGCAAGGTAGCTAGTCCTTGGGCCGTCGTCTCAACAGCAATCAGGTCGGCGGAGCTAATGGGTTGTTTGCGCTGGCGCAAATCCACCGCGACTTGGGCCAATAGGCGACGATAAATGGGCCATGTGGGATGAGGGGAATTAGAGTCTGGGGACTGGGTGCGATCGCACCAAACCTGATGATAGAACCCCGGACTGGGCATTCCGGCGTCGTAGCCCGTGAGACTATCCAGGCGATCATAGGTAAAGGGAGTGAGGGCAATGCCTCGTTCTACTTCGGGCATTGAGCTTTGGGGCGTGGGAAGGTGTATGCCAGCTTGTTGCAGCAGTTGTTGCACATTTTCAGGAATGGGTAGTGGTTCCTCAAAGGGTTGGTTAAAGACTCTGGCATAGAGGGCATAACTATGGAAACCGCCCGTGACCACCAAAATGGGTCGGGTGTGACGCGACATTGCTTGCTGAATCTGCTCCGCCATGAAGGCTTCGCGCTGTAAGTCACTCTGGGAGGTACAGCCATCTAAGCTGCGACAGTGAAAGCAAAACTGATGACAGCGTTCGAGGTAGGTTTCAAGGGAGAGATCCGGGTCAATCTCGAACAGTTGATCCCACAGGTTATCAAGTCCTTCAATCCCCAGGGTTTCGCAAAGCCGACTCACGTAGCGGCTCTGGCGCAGTTCGGTGTCGGCATAGCGGTGGGTTGCAATGGCCACGTTGGCAATGTCGGCCCAAGGTAGATCGATAAACTGAGCCGGAATCGCCAATTCTTGGGCCACTTGCAAGGCTTGCCACTCCGGGGAGTAGACACAGTAAGGATAAAAGGCCCCGCGACGGGTGCCTTCGCCCAGTTTGGCAAAGCTATAGATGGCGATCGGCAGTTCGTGGGGCAGGGTTAATTCGGCAATTTGGGGGTTGAAGTCTGATGGCCCTTCAATGAGAATTGCCCCAGGACGAATTGCTTGTGCCAATTCCCGCACGAGACGCGCACAGGTGGGGCTGTGGTGGCGCACAGGAAAGAAAATAACAGATGCATCAAGATTAAGAAT
>JBAVRC010000150.1:0-2569 GCA_049694615.1 Thermosynechococcaceae cyanobacterium
CTGAGCAGTTTTCATAACACACTCCTGGAATAACCCTCTCTTTCAGTATCTCTGTACAAAAGCGTTACTGTCGGAAGCTACACTGCCACGGATTTACGGTGGTTATAGCTTCATTGCGGACTACTGATCCTAGGGAAGACCCGGTTTCTTCAAAGGACTACAATTGCTCACCTTGACAGGGGTAGGAATTATGGGTTAATTGATTTGGAGCAATTGGCAGATATCTTCGATTGGATCGAAGACACCGCTTGAAGCTATGCCCATTAGTGCGAGACCACTCCGGTATAAACCACGCGCCAAATGACGCCACCTGGCTCATCGGAAATCAGGAGTGCGGCATCCTTGGCGATCGCCGCTACTTCGACCCCATGCTCACTGCCAACCGTGCCAAGACATGTTCCACTCCCTTGCGCCCCTGTGCTAGATGGCTCAGGTCGTTTGTCATGACAAAGAGAAAATTTGCTGCCAACAGCATTGCCTCGATTTCAAACACTGCCTGAGCAACATCCGCCTTGGGGTCTATTTCTCCCAACTCCTGTGCCTCAAGAATACATTGCCCCAATAATGCAAACCATTGGTCTAACACCTCAGCGACGCGATCGCGGGCTCGACCAGGGCGCGTATCGAGTTCTGCTACCACAGCAGCAAAAAAACACCCACCTGGAAACACTTTGCGTTCGAGATGGGAAAGGTAGGCATCAACCGTTACCCGGAGCCTCTCAGTTCCCCCACGCGCGATCGCCGCTGGTTGAAACACTTCCTGATCAAAAATTACGGCTGCCGTTTCGATCATCGCCAACTCCAATTCTTCTTTGTCTTTGAAATGGGCATAGAGACCACTCTTGCTCATTCCTACTTCAGCGGCTAAATCTCCCAGCGACAAGCCACTCAGCCCCTTGAGGGTGGCCAGCTTTGTCGCAGTCAGCAGAATGGTTTCGCGACTGGTCTGGCCTTTCGATGTGCGAGGCTTGTTCCCACCTGAACTGGGTTTTGATGACGAAATATTACTCATACCTTGACAATAGCACGAACGGTCGTAATAATCAAGGTAGACAAAGAACGAACGGTCGTTTTTTTGTCCGGCAACAAGATTTAGTTCCTTCACGACCCAAATCTGCCCGTAGCTGAACCTGAGCGAAGTAAAGACACGATTCAGCGAAGACTGATCTCTGAAGTGAGCAAGCTGAATAAACAAAGGAGGATACAAGATGGTTTCAACGAAAGATGTTCTCGATCACCACTTGAAGTGTTTTGGCGAGGGTGATCTCCAAGGCACCCTGTCTGACTATACGCCGGGTGCCGTCCTGTTCACGCCGGAGGCACCGCTTAGGGGTATCGACGCAATTAGAACCTTGTTCCAGACGATGATCGCGGAGTTTGGGAAACCTGGAACAGTGTTCAACCTGAAGCAGCAGTTCATCGAAGGCGACCATGCTTACATTTTGTGGACGGCGGAGACTGCCGATAACGTGTATGAGTTTGCCACGGACACATTCGTCGTGCGAGATGGCAAGATCGTGGCCCAGTCATTTGCTAGCAAGATCATACCCAAGCATTGAAAATGCACCTTCAATTCACTAACAATAAGGAGAACTGTAATGTCCGTATATCTAATCGCAGACATCAAAGTTACCAATGATGCATGGCTTCCAGCTTATGTGGCGAATGTTCACGATATTGTCCGGAACTATGGCGGGAAATACCTTTCCCGCAGTGGCAATATTACGACCGTTGAAGGCAAGCAGCCAGAAACAACAGTGATGGCGTTAATTGAATTTCCTTCCATAGAGACAGTGCAAGAGTTTGTCAACGATCCAGCTTACGCGGAATACCGTCAAGCTCGTCAGGCGGGTAGTATCAGCAGCCTCCGTGTCATTGATGATACTGATGTTGCAGGAACCATACCTTATTTACCAAAAGGATAACATCGTCGATTGTCCTATTTGGTTCAAAACATGCCTATGGATAAATATCCATGCTGTTTACTTTTGCATTTAGCTGGTGAAGCAAAGCCTTATCCTGAGATCATCCTGTACTCTGATTGCAGGATAACGGGGCGCAAACCGAGCGAATCTCAACTGAGGAGTGGCAGTTAATTCAACGGACACCAGTCCACAACCTAAAGGAGTCAACCATGAACGATACTCATCGCCTCAAATATCTACGGATCGCGCTGGTATTGGTTGGTGTAACATTCATCGTCGGACTTTCTCTGATGACGATCGTCTTACATGCCAGTGGATGGACATGGCACACGGGTTATTCAGACTACCTTATCATGATCCTCGGAGTTTACGCGACACTCGGCGTTTTCCTAATCAGGGCGGCGCGGAACCCTCTTGAGCATCTCAGTCTAACCCTCTTCTGTTACTCTAGGCAGAGGAAAATACGAAGGGTGGACCAAAAAGAGGTGGAAAAATACGGTTTGCAAAGCGATTCATCAAAGAAATTAGCCGAGAAAAACCATGCTCTAATTGTGGAATTTGGAAGATCTTTAGCCATGGCTTTATTAGATTGAAATAGATAAATGGTTGCATGATTAATCGCAAATTATTTAATAAATTCTTCC
>JBAVRC010000151.1:0-8068 GCA_049694615.1 Thermosynechococcaceae cyanobacterium
ATCGCCTCAATATCAACCGGATGCAGGTGACCCGTCCCGCCGCTCAGTTGGCTCATGATGGTCAAATCGGGATCGTCAACCGTCCAGACATTATGAACAACCGGGGGAATGGCTGCATAATTGGTCCAAGCCTCTGTGGGATGTTTGAGGCCCAGTGTATGGCCGATCTCGTGGAGCAGCGTGCCATAGGTTATTGGAATGACGGAGTTCATGATGACGTCGCCGGACGAGTCGAGATCGCTGGTAAACGAAGGATAGCTCGAAAATTGCCAGTCGCCAAAGGCAAAATAACCGATGCCACCCTTCCCTGCGTAGCCGGTGCCTGTCAAGTCCATCTTTTCAAAATTGATGTCGCCCTGCCCCGCCGCCACTTCGATGAAGATCAAGCCGCTATTGTCACCCCACTCAGCAATTGCGGATCGTGCCAGGATTTGCTCGTCAGCGGTGAAGCCTTGAAAACTGGCGATCGCAGCCGGCGTCAGATTGGGGTCGTTGAGCGTTGCAATATAGGGTGGCGGTGCGCTTGTTGTCGGAAACGAGAACGTGACAATGGTGGGCTTTGCCGTCACTTCGATCCCACTCCAGTAAGAACCGGATAGCAAGCCTGTATAGTCGTTCTCTACGGCAAAGGCTCCAGGAATCCTCATTGCGAACAGGAGGGAGCCTAATACATAGATCCAAAAGTGTCGTTTCATAGTCGTAAGGGTGTCATCCTTCAGAGCATGGAAAGCCAGTGGATTGCCCTGTTTTACCCATAAGCTCCCAAACTAGGCTTTTTGGGCTACTTTCCCTATGGGCAAATAGCCTTAAATCCTTACCCAGGCAAAAGCACCCTTTTTGATCGATACGACCTCAGAACGATGGCCCGACAAGGACTTTAAATAATGTTGAAACTCGGTAAAACGTTAGAGCACAGTAAACTTGTCTCATAACTGAGACTTGTCATGGCGGAATCACACGTAACGTAAACCTTAAGACACTGAAATTATAGCATGAAATCCTAACCGTTCTGGATGGGTTGTCGGTAGAATGTATGAATACAAAAATTATTAGATCCTGACCCAGACCATTTTTTGAGATTAAATTGGCATTTTCAACCGTCCCATGACCGTGCTATTCTACAGAGCAAGTTTAGTAATGTGTATCGAATATAGTCTTGCTGAGCCTGCTTTACAGTCAATGCTCCCGACTATCGATTCGACCAATGGGGGGTTCAAAACAATATAGCGACTGAGCCTAACATGATGTATCATTTCGCAAAGAGTTTGAGTTTGGCCTTGGCCCTCTTATCCGGGGTTGAGTTGGGTAATCTGTATAGCGGACAGTTGGCAGAAAATATGCCGGGGCGAGACGTGTTTGACCATTACTTTGGCGTCTTGAGTCCGCTCGCGGTTGAGTTCTATTTATATCAGTATAAACACATTAAAATAGACTCTATTTCCTAGCCATACTGGCCCAAGACGAATCCTTGCACAGGGGGCAAGTACCTGTCGCTAAGGCACTTGCCAGATTCGTTGATGATAGGTGGCTTCGTCGTCTACATTGGCGCTGTTGTGGGGATGATGTCCATGGGCATGTCCATGATCGTGAGGGTGACCGTGGCTGTGGTCATGACCGTGGGCTTGGGGCGGTTGCCCCTTGAGGGCGGCTAGCCGGAACTTGCACAGTTCGCAGTTCATGTGCACCTGACCCAGTTGGGTTTCAATTTCGCGATCGCGCACGAGGCGAAACAGTTCGGGATGGAGACCTATTTCCGGCAACCCCACAATTTCTGTATGGGGGTCTAGGGCTTGTTGCTGGGCCGCAACATCGAAGATTTTCTGGACTAGCACGCCTGTAAACAGAAAATGGGGCAGAACAATAATCCGCTTCGGTTCGTAGAGCCGCGATCGCCGAAACCCTTCTTCAAGGCGCGGATGGGTAATGCCAATGAAACAGACTTCAACGGTTTTGTAGCCGCTGCCTTCCCACAGCATCCGGGCCAGCTTAAACACGTCGCCATTGGCGTCCGGGTCGCTCGCGCCGCGACCGACCACGAGCAATACGGTATCGGCACGGGAAATGCCTTGCAGGTTCTGGTCCGCCCTATCCAGCTCATCTAAGCGCGATCGCCACAGGTCCAGAATGCCGGGAGAAATGCCAAAATGCCGACCGTAGTGGTAGGTCAAACCGGGATGGCGATCGCGGGCAATATCCAGTTCATTGGTGACATCGAACTTGTTATGACGGGCTGCAAAGAGCAAAATAGGCAACGCTGAGAGTTCGCGATATCCTTCTGCAACACAATGATCGACCACGTCTTGAATCGACGGTCCAGTCAGTTCCAAAAAACAGGGGAAAACAGGACGAGATGGGTCGAGACGATGGTATTGCGCCGCAAACTCCAAAAAACACTGACGACCTTGTTCATCCTTGGTCCCGTGGCCAATCATCAAAAGTGGGCGTTGCATGGGCAGCGGTGGCAATTCAAGGTCTACGACTGGATCGAGACGTTTAGAGTAGCCCAAGGAATCAGACGGCGATGAAATTGGCACGATAACGGAATTCTGACTAGGGTTCACGCATACCCGGTCATCTTAGCGGATTTTGCCGAGGGGCTCTATGCGCAGAGGGGGGATAACAGCTTGAATCAAGACGGTTGTGGGCAAAGAAAATGTCATTTTGTTAGAAAGAGTAGACCTAGACCTAGGGTAGAGCAGATGGACTAGCTTAAAATGCAAGGAGAATAGACGATCCAACGCTCCCCAACGACAACCCGCAAACCTATCAGACACGACTATGGGAAAACCGACAGGCTTTATCGAGTACCTTCGCGAAGTGGCATCTGAAGTTGCGCCCAGCGATCGCATCCGCAACTGGGACGAATTCCATCTGCCCATGCCGGAGGACAAACTCCGTAATCAAGGGGCGCGATGCATGGACTGCGGCACCCCCTTTTGCCACACCGGAACCCTCATCAGCGGCATGGCCAGCGGTTGCCCCATCAATAACCTCATCCCCGAATGGAATGACTTGGTGTATCGCGGTCTGTGGCACGAAGCCCTGGATCGGCTCCACAAAACCAACAACTTTCCCGAATTTACAGGCCGTGTCTGTCCGGCGCCCTGCGAAGGCTCCTGTGTGCTGGGCATCAATAACCCCCCGGTCACCATCAAAAATATCGAATGCGCCATTATCGACAAAGGCTGGGAAGAAGGCTGGATTACCCCTAAACCCCCCGCCAAACGTACGGGCAAAAAAGTGGCCATCATTGGGTCTGGTCCGGCGGGACTGGCGGCAGCAGACCAACTCAACCAAGCAGGCCATTGGGTGACGGTCTATGAACGGGCTGATCGCCCCGGCGGATTGCTCATGTATGGCATCCCCAACATGAAGCTGGAAAAAGAAACCGTTGTCCTGCGTCGGCTGAATGTGTTGCAAGCTGAGGGCATTCAGTTTGTGTGCAATACCGAAGTGGGCAAAGACTTACCTGCGGCCCAACTCCTGCAAGAGTTTGATGCGGTGGTGCTGTGTACGGGAGCCACCAAACCCCGCGATCTGCCGATTGAGGGGCGCGAGTTGCAGGGGATTCATTTTGCCATGGATTTTCTGACCGCGAATACCAAATCCTTGTTGGACCAGCATTGCGGCGCGGATTTCATTTCGGCCAAAGACAAAGATGTGGTGATTATTGGCGGAGGCGATACGGGGACGGATTGTGTGGGGACCTCGGTACGCCACGGTTGCCGGAGTCTGGTGCAATTGGAAATTATGGCCAAACCACCCCAGGAACGGGCGGCTGACAACCCCTGGCCGGAATGGCCGAAGGTCTATCGCTTGGACTATGGCCAAGAAGAAGCTGCCGACCAGTTCGGGGACGATCCGCGCGGCTATCTCACCACGGCGACCCGCTTTGAGGGGGATGAGAACGGCCAGGTGAAAGCGGTCCACACGGTGCAGGTGCAGTGGCAGAAAAATGAGAAGGGTCAGTTTACGCCGCAACCGATGGCTGGTACGGAGCAAGTGTTGCCGGCCCAACTGGTTCTTTTGGCAATGGGCTTTCTGGGCCCAGAACAACCGTTGCTGGATGCGCTCGGTCTAGAACGCGATCCGCGCAGCAATGTGAAAGCGGAGTACGGCCAATATGCCACCAGTATTCCGGGCGTATTTGCGGCGGGGGATTGTCGTCGAGGTCAAAGCCTGGTCGTCTGGGCGTTCAATGAAGGTCGCGGGGCCGCCCGCGAATGCGATCGCTATCTCATGGGGACGACCGATCTGCCTTAGCAACATCCGTCGTCAGGGTTTGGCATTGCCCAAACCCTGACCCATCGGTAATATTTCTTAACCCAATGTCGTCATTCGTTATTTTTTCGACCAATTCGTAAACCTTGCAATCTAGGCGGTGTCTTGCTGTTCCAGCTATGATGATGGCGTAACCGCTCCAAGCCGATGAGTTCTCTATAGATACTACTGAGAGGGAAGGATGATTCCAATTTCTCCTAGGGCCGTGTATCTCAAGCTCCGATTCCTAGAGCAAGCCGATAGTGTGACGGGTGCAAAGTATCGGCAGTTGGCGCAAGATGTTTTGGCAGATTCCAGTGTCAGTTTGAGTTGGCGACAGGCGATCGCAGATCGGCTGAATCGGGCCAATCATATGCTAGAGATGAAAACTGCAACAGACAACGACAGCTATTGAGGTCGAGAGGATCTGACTGCGATCACCTGAAGCTGATCACCACACCAATTCAGCACAACTTAGCCAACTCCAACTTGGTCGCGAGGCTCAGGCATTGGTGATCGCCTTTCCAGTTGAGTCATCATTCGCACCCACCGACAGGGTGTAGCACTTTCCCTGATGCTTCCATCTCAGTGGAAAAAAGCCAGCTTAGACAGAAACCCGATGATGGGTGTAACAATCTACACATCATTGGGTAAAAACTCAGGGTTTAAGACCTCTGCGATCGCATAAGGGCATCGTGCTGGAAATTGACTTTGGGGAAGTCCGGTTTCATCGCTGGCATCTTCAATCGCGTCTGCATAGCATTCTGCCCAACATTGCTCAAGATAAGGCTTGAGGCTGGGGTATCTGCGGCAAAGGCGGTTGATTTGTTTTCGAGACTCCTTGATAGAAACTAGCCAGCTACCTGAACGTTGTTCAGGCTGAAATTCGTATTTCAGAAGATGCATTAATAGCCGCGTTAATTGGCTTTCTAGAGCATCCCTGTGCCGATTCCCCAAGTCTTCGATTTCCTCAATTAAATGGTCTAGGTCTAGATCGGAAAACCGATGTTCTCGCAGTAGCTGGGCAGTACAATCTGACCATTGAACAAAATCGGCTTCATATAAGGTCTTTGTTGCTTGAGTCATGACTTATCCCCCTGCATCAATTCCCTTTGCGCGGCTTCGGCAATGACCCGTCGGAGCCATTCGGAACGGTTGGGTAGCGTCGTCACTATCGAATTCAGCGATTCAGGGAGTCGCACTTGAACAGGCATCTTGGCTAGCGGTTCGTCTCCTGCCCGCTGGAACTGTGCGGCAATGAAGGCGGGGTGGTCAGTCCTTGGGTTTGGATTGGGCATAAGCTAGTGAATTTCCTAGGTTCCAGGAATTTCGTATATGCTAACTCAAGAATGCCTGCACTACAAGGCATAGGCTATCTCTATGATGCAAACTATTTCTCTTGCACTGAATCCCAAAAACCTTACTGTATATGGTTCCCCAACCAATGGACACATCCCGACTCGAACGGGAGACCCCACGATGTCAACGTGGGGTACATGACCGATGAAAGGCATACGCAGAAAGCATTTCAAGGATTCTCAATAATACTGTGGACAGGGTGTGGACAAAACCCGCCTGATTACGGACTGTAGTACGCCCTAAATCGAGGTTAGTTTGACTGTTGGCCAAACAGATGATCGAGGATGCGACGGTTCTCGGTTTGCAGTCCCCTGACTTCAGCCTGCATTTCGTCCACATGGTGAAGAATCTGAGTCTGGGTGTTTGCCATCTCTCTGAAGTCGGCCCTCAGATCAGCCATATCGCGGCGATGCTCTGAAGATTCCTGCATCATTCTCAATTGGAGTTGAGACAGTTCAGAGATGTTTGTCTCCATTCGAGTGATTACTGTTTCGACAGTTGCAGCAAACCTGTCTAACCGCTCGTCGGTCCATCGTTCGGTCATGATTCCTCTCCAGTTTCACGCCTCAATAGGAAGTCATTAATACGTTCTTGGCGGCGGTTAGAAGCCCTTAACTCCTCAATGCTTTGGTCTAGGCGTCCAATACTTTGGTCTAAGCGCTCAATCACGCTTGTTGAGGCATTGATGTACCGTTCGGTAATGTTAGTCAGGCGATCAAGTCCTTCATCGGTTGCCTGTTGCCGTTTGACCAAAATCGCTACATCGCGGGATATTGCCTGATTAATTTGCAATTGTGCTTCAAATGCAGCTTGAATTTCTTGAGGTGTCATACTTCACCATCCTTCATCAGTTCCCGCTGAGCTGCTTCGGTAATGACCCGGCGTAGCCAGTTGATGCGATCGCGCTGATTCAGGGCTGCAACAGACTCATAAACACTTCTGCCCACTCGAACCGCTAACGGTTTGTCACCTAATGGTTCGTCTGGCATGTCGCCTATGGGCTGAATTCTCCGAGCCAAGAATTCTGGAGTGAGGACAGGGCTAGGGTTCCCTTTTGGCATAACAATCTTTTTCCACGAATGCGTGAACATTTCCAACATTCGTAGATTCTATCCTATATTCCCTTGTAACAGGCATTAGATAACCTTATGAATTTACCTTGTAACAGGGATGTTTTTTAATGAATAGCGTATTAATTTTCCTTGTAACAAGGGTAATAATAGATTCATACAAACAAAGAGAGAGGGCGAACGCCTGGACAGCAAACCCTCTCTCTCCCCCTAACGAGGTACTCAATTATGTCTCAGACTGTTGCCCAAACCTGCATGGCCTGCGAAGGATTCGATTCCAGTCGTAACCTATGCCGATTCAAGCCATACGACTATTTCATGGGGTTTGCTGAACTAAGACCAGCGGATCCGAATGATGAAGCTTGTAGGCGGTTCAAACCCGTCCCCCTTCCGTTCTAAATTTTGCGGCCTGGGTATGCCATCAAAACTGCCCAACATCGGTTTCTGTCTCCGATAACCGGAGTGTGGGAATCATTTGAACAATAGCGGCCAATTGTTCCCTAAACACCTCAGTGGGCGATTGGTCAAAGATGAACTTGACCAGCTCAATCATTTTTTTGTCGGTCATTTGGTCAATCAAATACCGCTCAGAAAACTCCTTAGGTCTTTTGCGTTGCAGAGCCCAAGCACTAGCGGTCCAATTACCTGAAGTACCATTAACAGCAGCATCGTTGATATTCACAACGTGCCGAATAACAAAACCACTACTCGCCTTTTTATAGTCCTCCCAAAAGCGAGCATATTGTTGTGCAGCAGAACCAGGCGACAATTCAGCATCGGACTCGAACAATATCTGTCCTTTTTTAAGCCAATCGTGAACCCGTTGCGGGGTAAGACCAGCGGCCCATGCAGAATCCTCGATTGAAACCCCATTGGCAATCGAACCGATAAACAGAGCATATTCCTTGGGGCCGATATCAAATCGATACTGATTGGATTTACGACGGACAACTGATCTATCAAAAGGACTAGATCCATTAGGCATGTTGGGGGTTCTCCAGGGCTTCAAATTGGGTTTAGCGTTCCTGCAACCGTTGATATGCGGGTGTTCCGGGGAAGGTGTGAGCGCTCAACACAGGCGTGTTTTTAAGCAATTCTTCGGGGTCTTTTGTGCAAAGCCATTCAGAACGTTCTTTCCAAAAGGCTGGCATCTCTACAAACACAATCGCCCCTAATCTATCTTTTGGTAAGGCTTTCCAGTCCCGAATCTCAAAAATCTCGCAATATCTCCTCAGCAAATGTTCATCGATTGGCTTGTATCGAGATTCTGTTGATAAAGTCATTTTCCAGGGCTATTTCATTCATCTGTAAGGCTTTCTATGCAACACTCTTTGAGCTTTTGTCTACAGATTTATGTCATCTTAAAAAAGGTCTTCAGC
>JBAVRC010000152.1:0-3163 GCA_049694615.1 Thermosynechococcaceae cyanobacterium
ATTGGGGGTAGTGGGGAGGGTTATTTCCTCATTGCCTTTGAGAAAAGCAGCACAATGGTCATTTTTTGCATCAATCCTGAAGGCATAACCGACTGTAGCGACATGCAGTTCGATTTCATTCTGGAAAACCTGACAGATTATGGCACTTGAAACATTAACTATCCAAGAACTGTGGGCTTTGGTTGAGCAGAACACCGATCCGAAAGGCATTCTTCAGGGCGAGCAAGGCAAAGCTGCTGCTGCCGAACTGCGTCGTCGGATGTATCCCGTCACCATTGTGGATGCGTTCACGAATCAAGAATTGACACCGCCCCGTTCCTAACGCTGTGCCAAGGCTAAGCGATGGGGTTTCACGCCCAACTGAATAGCGATCAGCCACCAGGAAGCTGATGGCTGATCGCTGATGGCTGAAATTATCGGATTGGACGCACGGATACAGGTGCAACGCCGGAGCTGAGAAGACCAATTTGCCCCGCAGCCGCTTTACTGAGGTCAATGCCGCAACTGCAACGGTCATTGATGCGGACATCCACGGAGCGACCGTTGTTCAAATTCGTAACGCGGACAACGGTGCCAAAGGCATAGGAAGGATGTGCTGCGGTATAGGACCAGGTGTTAAATCTTTCGCCCGATGCCGTCGGTGAACCCTGGTACGAATCGTGGTAATAGGTGGCGGTTTCAGCTTGGGCCGCAGCCGGAACAAAGGGAAGAGCTGCAGAAGCAGCGATCGCAAACAAGGTGAGTGATTTCTTGAGCATAAATACTTATCTGATGTGGTTAACACAACCGCCACCCTAGCAAGGTCGGCAAAGTTTAGTCAAACTTCACAATTTAGATCTTGTAAATTTCAGAAAAATATGTAATGAAAACGCTCAAAACCTTTGAGGGACTGAAATGAACCATTGCCTTTATTCGGAGCGTGTCAAGCGGATCGGCGATTTTATTGTCATGTTTTCATGACATAATTTGGCAAATCGCTCCGAGCAAGCGGATCGGACCTTTTGCTGCGGGGATCAGTCTCGGTCCAGTTAAAGTGAAGGCCCATAGGGCTTTGCGCCGAAGCGATCGCCTTCAATGAAAGGAGACACTTTACATATTTTAATGTTGTGAACCGTATTGCATTGCAAAAAACAATCTTTCGGGGTGAAATTGCCTGAATGGCTTATGGGACAAGGATTGCAGGCGAATAGCGATCGCATGGAGCGAACCTGGGATCAGGCGGAGGTGCGATTAAGAATGGGATCCAATCTCCACAAAAAAAGTCTGCTCGCCACGGAGCAGACTTTCGCACTTTACCCATCAAGATGCCTCAAGCATCCAATTATTCCCATTCAATGGTGCCGGGGGGTTTTGAGGTAATGTCGTAAACCACACGATTGACCCCTTTGACCTCATTCACGATTCGATTGGAAATGGTTTCCAGCAATTCGTAGGGGACGCGGGACCAATCTGCCGTCATCCCATCTTCGCTGGAGACCAAGCGCAGAACCACCGGATAGGCGTAGGTTCGCTTATCTCCCATAACGCCGACGCTGCGGATGGGCAACAACACCGCAAAGGCTTGCCACAGGTCATGATAAACCCCAGATCGGTTAATTTCCTGGCGTACGACCAGATCGGCATCCCGTAAAATATTGAGCCGCTCCGCCGTCACTTCGCCAATAATGCGAATGGCCAACCCAGGACCGGGGAAGGGATGGCGCTGGACAATTTCGTCCGGGAGTCCCAGCACCCGACCCACTTTCCGCACTTCATCCTTAAATAATTTCCGCAGCGGTTCGACCAACTTAAAGCGCAGATCCTTCGGTAGTCCGCCGACGTTATGGTGACTCTTGATTTTGACCGCAACCCGTTCTCCCGTTTCGGGATCCACATTTGTGTCGGCGGACTCGATCACATCCGGGTAGAGGGTGCCTTGGGCCAAATAGTCGAAAGGCCCTAGTCGTCGCGATTCTTCTTCAAAGACTTGAATGAACTCGTGGCCAATGCGCTTACGTTTTTCTTCCGGGTCGGTCACGCCTTCCAATCGCTTTAGAAACCGCTCGCGGGCACTCACATACTGCACGGCAATATGAAATTCCTCGGCAAACAGTTTGACTAAGCGTTCTGGCTCTAACTTCCGCATGAACCCTTGGTCAATAAACATGCAGGTGAGTTGATCGCCAATGGCCCGATGGAGCAAAAAGGCGAGGGTGGAGGAATCGACGCCGCCGGACAGGGCTAACAACACCCGTTTGTCGCCCACCTTTGCCCGAATTTCGCGGATCGCTTCTTCTACAAACGCATCGGTGGTCCAGGTCGGTTCGCATTCGCAAATGTGATACACAAAGTTGCGAAGGAGAGCTAAACCCCCAAGGGAATGAACGACTTCAGGATGGAACTGGACCCCAAAAAACTGCCGCTCATGATCGGCGATCGCGGCACAGGGGGTATTGGCGGTATGGGCCAGTACCTTAAATCCATCGGGCAGTTGAGTCACGGAATCCCCATGACTCATCCACATGGTGGTTTCATGTTCGACGTTCGTCAGCAAATCGGTTGGATCGTCAATTAATAAGGATGCCTTGCCATATTCGCGCAGGGTCGATTGCTCCACCTGACCGCCCAATTGCTGCACCATGAGCTGCATGCCGTAGCAAACCCCTAAAACTGGAATCCCCAACGTCCAAATGGCAGGGTCGCAGATGGGCGCGCCCGGGTCATAGACCGAACTCGGTCCTCCAGAAAGGATGATGCCCTTGGGGTTTAGCTGTTGCAATTGTTCAGCGGTGGTGCGGTAGGACAACACCTCAGAATACACCTGGGTTTCCCGAATGCGACGGGCAATCAACTCAGAATACTGGGAGCCGAAATCGAGAATCGCAATCATTTGACGGTTAAGCGCATGGGGACCACTATCCGGTGCCAGGGGGGCCACGGTGGTGGGTTGGGCTTGAGAAGATACTGAAATCATCCCGACTCCTGAGTTCAGACGTAAGCGAAACGGATTGACCAACGAGTTTCAAAGCAAAAACCCGGCATTTATCAAAACACCTTCATCAAAGCCAGATATCAAGATAGTTTTAAATATTTTCCCAGTTTAGAAGCTGGATGTCAGTTTGTGCAATTCTGACCAGATCCACTACCCTTTAACGCCGCTGCCGACATCCGACGCCACAATATA
>JBAVRC010000153.1:0-2184 GCA_049694615.1 Thermosynechococcaceae cyanobacterium
GGTTGATTGAGGGTGACGATTTTGGTCCCTTTGTCATCGGCCACGATGAGGGTCTTATCCGTCACCCCGATAACCGTGAACTCAGACCCGTTGATCTGGCCTTCCTTTCGGTTGCTAGCCGTCCAGCGCAATTGGTCTCCAACCGCCACAGCAAACGGTTCCGCCTTAAAGACTTCCTTCTCGGCATACAGGCTAGGGTCAAATCGGTACAAACGACCGCCTGGGCTACTGACAACCAGTTCGTCTCCCTCCCGTCCCATGACTTGGTAGAGCTGGTTTTGCTGTAGCGGTGTGCTTTGGTAGTTTCGCAGCAGTTGGATATAGCTGCCCGTCTCAAAGTTCTCGACCCGTCGCTTCTCCTCTACGCTCAAATATTGACTACTGATCCGAAGAATCGTTGTTTCTGCGCCTAAACTGCCTTCGGTCTTCAGTCCGGCGCGGATGGCTTGGGTAATGGCGTTGCGCTCGGTATTTGTCCCGGTCACAATCAAGGTTTTGCTGCGCTCAGTCCGGTTCAAGGACAGGTAATCCTGGGCGATCGCCTGGACCCGTTCGGGTTGGGACGGCATGGCTTGGACATGGCCGTTTTCGCTCAAAATGCTGAGAGCTTCAACGGGCTGACCATTGGCGATCAGTTCCACGGCCCGTTTTTGCATGGAATTCTGTTGCCGGATGATGTCGCTGAGCTTGAAAGTGGTGGCTCCGTTCTGCATCAGACTCTTCATGGGACTTCCGGCTTTGACACTGGGATTTTGGCCTGTATCCCCCACCAGGAGGATCCGTGCGCCGACAGTGTTCGCTTTTTCGACGAGGGTTAACATCTGTTCGGCGCTCACCATTCCGGCTTCGTCGATAATCCAGAGTTGGTTTGGTGTTAAATCAGCCTCCCGTCGCACCAGACTTTCAACGGTGTGGGTAGTAATTCCCATCTCTTGCTGGAGTTGTTGGGCCGCTTTGAGGGTTGGGCTAAACCCCTGGATTGAGATGGCCTGGTCTGAGGCTTCAATCAGGTGTTTGAGTGCTCCCAAAGCATGGGTTTTGCCCACTCCGGCTAACCCTTGGATGATCAGGTGCTGATCGGTTGCACAGGCGACGTTGAGGACGGCTTCAAACTGCCCTGTGTTAAGGCTGGTGCCGGATAAGACGTTTCGGGCTGTTTCAGGGTCCAAAATGGGCTTGGCTTTACCTTGCCCCAACGTCCAGGTCTGGATCGTGGCAATTTCCCGCTCAAGAGCGTCTACGGTTGTCATGCGGCCCTTGCCAACCGCGATCAGGTCGTTGCGATCGGCAAGGGCCGCGTTGAGATGATCGATCTCTAGCCCTTTGCTGTGAACGTGTTTGAAGGCATAGGCATAAATCTCGCTCCGACTGAAGCTGACAGCAGTTTCCGATAAATGGCGGATGGCACTATCGACTTCAAACTGTCCCTTTGACAGGGAGCTTTGGACTGGAATCGGTTCAACTTGAATAGGGTGGCCAATCCCCGCTTGTTGGGCTTCTTGCTGCCATTGTTCTTGAATGATTTCCAGCTTTTGACCGACTTTGCTTTTGGCTTTGCGGGTAGGCAAAACAGCGGCTTTCTTGGTCTGAGGATTGATCTCTAACCCCTGGTCCATCACGGATTGGACAATAGCCCGATTCCGTTTTGAAAAGACTTCCATCTCATCTCGGTCATACCCTGCCAACTCAAAGCCGTCTTGGGTGGTCTCAATCCGATACCCCAGCGCCTGAACGTTTTCAGCCAGCTTCTGACGGTAATAACTGCCCACCCATTCCGCACTTGCCAGGGACTCGTGGGAGAGCGATCGCCAGACCCCATCTGGGCCTTGAGTCCCGTTCATGATCAGCATGTGGGTGTGAAGCTGCATATCTCCATCCCGCGACGTGTGATGGGGAATCAAGGCAGCGATGAGGTTTCCGGTAAAGACCACGGACCGAACGCCATTGACTTGGATCCGAGTCTGGGCCACTTCCTGCTCAATCAGGTCCAGAGTGGCTTGGACTGCTGCGGTATGGGCATCGAAGATCCGCAAGTCGTCTTCTAGGTGCAGCGCCATCGAAATACTTTTGGGGGCAGACAACACCACATCGTGGGCTAGACGTTCCTTGGTGTCGGGATTGGGATTGTCCCAACGGATGCGTTCGTTTGTGTGGGGCAATGTTCCGCGTAGGACGGCCTTGAAG
>JBAVRC010000154.1:0-1738 GCA_049694615.1 Thermosynechococcaceae cyanobacterium
CAAGGTTCGGTCTTCTTCTGGCGTCAGGTGGGCTTGGAGGCGGGGTCTCATGCAGTTGCTCCATTATGGGATTCTCTCCCTCAATCTTCCTCCATATACCTTCGCTTTTCAACCCAAACCTACTTAACTGGTCGTGATCGATAGTTGAGTCTGTCATGGATGCTGTGCCCAAGTTTGCCGCTTCATCATTGTAGGAGTCGAAGTGCCCTGCATTCAGGGTTTTGTTACCGTCTTCTGCAACGATGCTCATTGCGGTCATAGAAATTGAAGTGTTTGATTTGTTTTTAGGTTGTTGGCGATCGCCCAAACCCATCTATCCACCCATAGGTTAGAGTTGAGACGTTATCCGTCTTGGTGCGGTTGATGCATTTTATCGGTGGAGAGTCGTTGTGCCTGTATCTGTTGAATCCTTACTCACTCCCGATATCCTCAAGCCAGCCCGTTACCTCGGCAATGAACTCGGTGCCGTCCACAAGCCCTGGGATGCCGCCACCGTGCGATGGTCCCTGACCTACCCCGAAATCTACGAAGTCGGTGCATCCAACCTTGGCCACATCATTCTCTACAACATCCTTAACGCGCAACCGCGCCAACTGTGTGATCGCGCTTACCTCCCCGCCCCCGACCTTGCGGCCAAACTCCGCCAAACTCAGACCCCCTTGTTTGCCGTGGAATCTCGGCGATCGCTGCTTGATTTCGATATCCTGGGCTTTAGCCTGAGCTACGAACTGGGAGCCACCAATATCTTGGAAATGTTGAGCTTGGCCCACATTCCCCTCACCTGGGCCGAACGTGCTGCCCAAACGGCGGTTGCATACCCCCTCATTTTTGCGGGAGGCCAAACCGCCACCTCCAACCCCGAACCCTACGCCGACTTTTTTGACTTCATTGCCCTCGGCGATGGCGAGGAATTATTGCCGGAAATTGGACTGGTGCTGGAAGAAGGCAAAGCAGCGGGACTCAGCCGAATCGACCTATTGCTCGATCTGGCTCAGGTTCCAGGCGTCTATGTGCCGCAGTTCTACGATATGGCCCTCGATGGATCAGTTCATCCCAATCGCCCTGATGTCCCAACCCGAATTTTACGGCGCGTGGCCACCCCCATCCCCGCCTATTCCGTGGGACTGGTGCCCTATATCCAAACCGTGCACGATCGCCTCACCCTGGAAATTCGGCGCGGGTGTACAAGAGGCTGTCGGTTTTGTCAGCCGGGAATGCTGACCCGTCCGGCCAGAGATGTGGAACCGGAACAGGTGATCGAAGCGGTTGAAAAAGGGATGCGGGCAACCGGGTACAACGAGTTCTCCCTGCTGTCTCTGAGTTGCTCAGACTATCTGGCTCTCCCAGCCGTTGGCATGGAAATCAAAAATCGCCTCAAGGACGAAAATATTTCCCTCTCTTTGCCCAGCCAACGGGTTGATCGCTTTGACGAAAACATTGCCCACATTATTGGCGGTACCCGCAAAACCGGACTCACCTTTGCCCCAGAAGCGGGCACCCAACGGATGCGAGACATCATCAACAAAGGACTCACCAACGAAGAATTACTCCGGGGCATCAAAACCGCTCACGAACAAGGGTGGGATAAAGTCAAACTCTATTTCATGATCGGTCTACCGGGCGAAACCGATGCCGATGTCCTGGGTATTGCCGAAACCCTGCGCTGGTTGCGCCGCGAATGTAACACCTCAGGTCGTCGCCGCTTAGACTTTAACGTCACCATTTCCAATTTCACCCC
>JBAVRC010000155.1:0-4271 GCA_049694615.1 Thermosynechococcaceae cyanobacterium
GATTTCGCACAAATCAGCCCGCAGCGCAGCGGCTAACGCCACCGCCGAAGTATCGGACCCACCCCGGCCCAGGGTGGTTACTTCCAGATCGGCGGTATTGGTAATGCCCTGAAATCCGGCCACAACCACCACTTTGCCTTCTTGTAAATGGCGTTCCATACGCTCGGTTTCAATATCCAAGATGCGGGCGCGGGTATGGGCTGGCTCAGTGACAATGCCCACTTGCGCCCCCGTGAGAGAAATGGCCGGCTGCCCCATTTCCTGTAAAGCCATGCTCAATAGGGCAATGGTCACCTGCTCCCCTGTGGACAGCAGCATATCCATTTCGCGCCGGGAGGGATTGGCGGAAATTTCATGGGCTAATTTCACCAACCCGTCCGTGGTTTTGGCCATGGCCGATACCACCACGACCAGTGTGTTTCCGGCCTCAACCGTGGTCTTCACCCGTCTCGCAACCGCCTGGATTCGTTCCACCGACCCAACCGAGGTACCCCCGTATTTTTGAACGATGAGCGCCATGACCCGTCACCCCAAATGCATCCTCTCAAACCGTCATCCTATCAACTGATGGTCCCGACGCGTATAAGGAAGGTCTTAAAAATCTGGAATGGGTTCGGGCTACACCGATGTTATAAATGGGCTGAACCCGAATAAACCGCTGAAAAAGCATTTGAGCGGTATGTTAGGCTGGTCGCCAAGGCGCAAATAAGGGGAGCGGGTATGAGTGCGTTTCAAGATATGAGTCGTTTTTTTGAACAACGCCTCGATGAATTTTTAAAGTCCCACCCCGATCTAGAGCTTCAGATATTAGAGGATCAGCTCCGGGAACAGGCAGAGGACGCCCAAAAACGCCTACAGCGCCTCACCGCTGAGGATCAGCAAGTTCAACAAGCTATTTTGCAGACGGCCCAAGACGTGCAGCGTTGGCACGAGCGTATCGCCAAAGCCGACCAATCTCAACGGCCCGATCTGGCTCAAGCGGCGCGAGAACGGGAAGCCGCACTTTTGCTGCAAGGCAATCAACAATGGGCACAGATGTCGACCATTCAGCAACAAATTCGTCAAACTCAACAACATTTGACTGAAATTAGTCACCGTCGGCAGGAATTAGAAGCTAAAATTCGCCAAGAGCGGCGGCGTTCTCCAGGTCCATCGACGGGGTCGCAGGCCACGGGCACGTCATACCGATCCAACAGCGGAACATTCACAGACATCGATCCCTTGGAGGCAAAATTTAAGCAATGGGAAATGGAAGCCGAATTGGAGGCGCTCAAGCGAAAAATGGGTCGGTAAAGACGGAAGTTGGGGGCAACCTGACCGACGTGCTGTTGCCGGACGACCGGAAGCAAGTCATCGGCACCGTCAAAGGGCCAGGGGAAAACGGCAACCAGTATCTCTTTATTACGGCACAAACCAATCACATTAAAATTGGCGAGTTTGTGTTTTATCGCCTCATCGATGAAGAGACCGCTGGCGTTTTGGATATCTTGGGCAAGATAGCGGCTTGTCGTTTGGCCGATCACCTGCCGGATCGCATTTTTGCCGACACCGAGATCGATCCCAATACCATTGCTGCCTTGATTGGCTTTAAGTACTCTAGCCCGGAAATTTATGAAGTGGCGGTGGAGGTGATTGGCTATTTTCACCCGAGTTTGGGGTTCATGAATCCGCGCCGCCCCCCGGAACCAGGAGCCAAGGTGTATCTCGCCGACGATCGCACCCTGACGGGCATTTTGAATAAGCAGACCGTGGGAGCTGTGGGGTCGGCCCATGTGGGACATCTCTTGCTCCGCGAGGGAAAGACTGTCCCCATTGCCTTGGATGTGAAGGAATTGGTGAGTACCCATATGGCCATTTTGGCCGGGACTGGATCGGGCAAGTCCTACACGGCGGGGGTATTGGTGGAGGAACTGTTGCAGCCTTACAACCGGGCAGCGGTTCTGATTTTCGACCCCCACGGCGAATATGGCACTTTGGAGGGAATGCGGGGCAATCCGGCCTTTCGGGGGGAGGATGGTTACGAACCCAAGGTGCAAATTTTGCACCCGGACCAAATTCGTATCCGGTTTTCGTCCTTGGACTACTACGATGTGCTGAGTCTATTGCCGGACATGAGCGATCGCCAACAGGCCATTCTGCACAAGGCGTTCAAGTTACTGAGCAAGTCCAAAAAAGGCGATCGCTGGGATGTGGATGATCTGCTCCACTGTATTGAACAAGCGGATATTGTCCAAGACGAGAGCGGCAACGACAAGCAAGGATCTTCCGTGAGTGCCCTGGAATGGAAGCTCACCCGTCTGGCCAATTCTCCCTATTTTCATGCCTTTGAACACCTGGGTCCTCGGGATTTATTTGAACCGGGACAGGTTACGGTGTTGCAAATGAGCGACATTAGCCAGGAAGAACAGCAGGTGATTTGTGCCGCCATTTTGCGACAGGCCAATCAAGCCCGCATGAATACCTTGAAAGAAAACTTTGGACCAGAGGATGAAAATTACTTGCCCTATCCGGTGTTTATTTTGCTGGAAGAAGCCCATCGGTTTGCCCCGGCTCACGACCCATCCCGTTGTAAAGCCGTGATTCGCACCATTTTGAGCGAGGGACGCAAGTTTGGCTTAGGAGTTGGACTGATCACCCAACGTCCCGGCAAGCTGGACTCGGATGTGATGTCCCAGTGCATGAGCCAATTTATGATGCGGATTGTGAATCCGGTGGACCAGGAGAGTTTGAAGTATGGGGTGGAAGCAGCAGGACGAGATTTACTCAAGGAGTTGCCTGCCCTCACCAAGGGGCAGGTGATTATTTCCGGGCTGTGTGTGAATACGCCCGTGCTGGTTCAGGTGCGCCAACGCCTCACGGACCATGGCGGCGAAACCTTAAATGCCCCGTAACTCTGGCAGAAACATTTTGAGGCCCATCGTCAGCGCGATCGCGAGGCGGCAAAGGCTCCCGTGGCAGGTCAACGCCGACCAACTACGGTGCGGGGTGTTTCCATTGATTGAGGCATGAATGGCCACCAAGTCCAAGTCTAGAGCGATCATTCAAGCCGTCACATTATGCCCAAAGGCTTATTCGGGGTTGGGATTCTCTTCGGCCCGCCCCTCTAAGTACATCAATCGGTTGTTTAATCTGCGAATTTGGCGGGCATTGTCTTCAGTCTTCCGCTCGTTTCTAGACAGATCAACATCGATATCGTTGACGCTTCCGCGCAAAGAATTGAATCCCCCGCGCATGGTGGTTAAAAGCGTCCCTTCCATGATATCCACGCGATCTTCAATTCTAGTCATTCGGGTTTCAAGACCCGTCATCCTATTATCAAGGCCCATCATCCGATTATCAAGACCCGTAATGGCTTGTAAAACTTGGCCAAGTTGATTTTCAATCCGCTCTAGTCGTTCTTCTGACATAACATACCTCTTGATCCTATTGTACGGAGTTTTGTTGAAAAAACTCAAGACCATGAGGCGTGGACAGGCCATATAAACGACTATCTAGATCGCTAACGAAACGAAGACGGCAGTGTGACATTCTTTAAGTTTGCTCCATTAAAGCTTGCCCCCTCTAACTTCGCACCGCTAAAATTTGCGCCTTGCAAGTTAGCACCACCAAAATTTGCATCTCGACAGTCTGCATTCACAAAATTTGCGGCAAACAAATCAGAATTTCTTAAATCAGAATTTTTCAGATCTGTATCAGAGAAATTAATACCGCGCATTTTTGCACCGATCAATTGTGCACCATTCAAGTTGACTTTCATAACTCTTGTACTTTCTAAACTTGCACCTTGGAAATTTGCATCTCGCAAGTCTGTATCTACAATATTGGCTGCATCTAAATTTGCATTACTTAAGTTAGCCCTTGCAAGTTTTGTTTGAATGAGTCTTGTTCCACTTAAGTTTGCACCACTAAGATTAGTCTCCTGTAAATTGGCAAAGGTAAAGTTTGTTCCTTGAAAATTAATATTTTGCAAATCTCGGTAAGCTAAATCGATACGAGTTAAATCGCATCGAATACATTTTTGATTAGCAAGCCAGTCTTGACTATACCCAACTCCAGCAGTCGCAAGAATTGCAATTCCAGTACTTCCAGTTAATAGTACTCTCATCCCAATAGGCCATTTCATATGATACTCGCTCATATCTTGAGAGGTTTAACCCTCTTTAATCACTCTCGATAGAGGAAAATAGAAATAAAGGCTGAAACCGAGGAGGGGACTATGACAGCACCCAGAGACCCTAAACCGACAGTCAACTTCATCGACAGTTATTGCG
>JBAVRC010000156.1:0-5229 GCA_049694615.1 Thermosynechococcaceae cyanobacterium
GTGTCCCGCTTTAAGCTTTATCCCTGATCGCCTTCAACCACTTCAGCATCCAACTGAACTTTGTTGTACAAATCGACTAAGGAGATCTGAAAAGGAACCTTTGCAAAAGTGATTGCCTCATCCGATACATCGTATTCAGAGAAAGACCACTGCTTCGTTCCGGTCTTAGAAAATTGCTCGACATGAATCCGCGTTTGATCGATGAGCAAATATTCCTGAAAGCTAGGAATCATTCGATAGGCATCAAACTTGCTTTCCCGGTCGTAACTTTTTGTCCCTTTTGATAAAACCTCCACAATCAATATCGGATTGAGGACTGTATCTGTGCGATTTTGGAAATACTTTACCTCTCCCTCAATGATCATGACATCTGGATAGGTATAGATACGACGTTGAGGTATCCATAAGCGAACATCGCCAATAAATACTTCATAGGGTTTCCGTCTAAAGGCCATATTTAGATCGGAACTAAGATTGAGCGCGATCCGATTGTGATTAGTTGAGCCGCCTGTCATTGGAATAATTTGCCCATCAATATATTCGCTTTTATACTCTGCAGCCGTCTCCAGTTCTAAATATTCTTCTGGTGTGTAGTGTCGCTGCTCAATGGCTTGCATAGCTCAACCCCATCCGAGACTTTGATTTGACTTGATAAACATTGTAATCGAGATGGAAAAGCCCAATATTGGACCGTGCATAGACAACGTTGTGGCGATCGCCGTTTCAGCAAGGTGCGATCGCTCTAGCTCAGCGACAGGGCGCGTCGCAAAATAATTGACAATACGGTGGACAAATCAATGTTACAAGTGTAGTATCGATGATGAGAGCTGTATTGAGTTAAATTCGGGCCTTCCAAAATGGTTACCTTTGTCTCGACTATACCGACCGCGATGCATCGCCGACCCCAAAACGGGTTTGGCGGCATGATCGCGCGGTTTAGCTGCGAGGGCAGATATAGCTTGAGCGGGTTTAAATCCCTCAGTCAATGCATTTTAGAAGCCATCGGCGAATGGACCAATCTAGATCGTCGTCTCCCATTACGAAGCGGGAGGTGCAGGGTTACCCTAGCACCCACATAAGGCGAAGCAGAACCACTGCAGAACCCCCGCTCCTGACGACTCAGCAGCGGGGGTTCTTTTTTTGAGGAGTTTGACCATGCAAGCGCAATCTACGTTTAAGCAACCCACTGTGTTTCAAAATGCTGTGGTGGTTTTTTCCAAAAATTATTTGCCGTTGGCACGGATCAATTTACGTCGTGCTGTCGTGCTACTCGCCACTGGACAAGCTGAAACCTTGGACTTTAGCAGCACGCGGCAATGGCTTGTGCGATCGCCCAGTATTGTGCTCCAGGTTTCCGAGCACATTCGGTTGATCGGCAGTAATCCCGAACGGTATTGGAAGGTTCCGCCCGTCAGCCGCCGGGAAGTGCTGCGCCGGGACAATCACAGTTGCCAATATTGCGGCAGCAACAAACGCCTCACCCTGGATCACGTTATTCCTCGGTCAAAGGGTGGACAACATACCTGGAATAACGTGGTTACTGCCTGTGAGCGCTGCAACTCCCGTAAAGGAGATCGCTTGCTCCATGAATCTGACCTGGTGTTGCGCAGCGTACCCAAAGCACCCATGCACCCGGCCATTGCCTTTGCCGATCAATTCTGGAAATCCCACCCGCTGGACCCCGACTAATCTCAAGCCAAGGACGCAAAAAGGATGCTGAAGTTAACTTATACCGAAAACGGATTTCGCTTGGAACGGCTGAGCCTCCCCTTAGAAGCCTGGATTGCCCAGCGTGTTTCGCTAACCCTCTGCGCTGGACAAACCCTCTACATTGAGCCGAGCCAAGCCTCTTTTTTGCTTCCGGCTAGAGACTCCGGTCTATTTCGCTTAGAACAGATCCTAGATGCCGAACATCGTTCGTTCATCGGTCTTAGTATCGTGGACGAAGATTTTACGGAAGTGAGTCTTAAGGGAAGCTGGATTGCCGAACGGGTCAATGCCCACGAAGGGATTTTTGTGGCTGCGTTTGCGAGCCAAGTGGAGTTTTATCTCTACAAACTTTGGCATGCAACTCAAGCTCAGGCTTCTTTCTTGGCCTAAGCTAAATGACCTTTGCGAGAAGGAACTTTTGCCCATTTGCCGACGACTAAATCGGTAGAGTGTATACGTTCAATTGGTTTGTTGACGAACCCCAAAAACACGTGCTATGGGGTTCGTCAGGTTTTCTCTTGAGTTGGGATAAAAGTTATGAAAGGTCAAAAAAAATTTCTATCGCTGATAGGTCTAGGACTTGTGTTAAGCAGCATCGTGTATCCCTTAACATTGGGTACGCAAACTGCGTTAGCTAATGATAGGTACAATTTTCCACCGGGCTGGGGTAACAACTGCGATCGCTATTGGAATCCGAATAACTGTCGCCCTGATCCAGGTCGAGGCGGGAATGCTTGGGTGCCGGATGGAACCTATATTCCCACCTATCCCCCCTACCAAAGACGAATTGTGCTGCGCCGCACGGATCGTTACCCCTATATGTTAATTGTTGAGCGGGATATCCGATCCAATCAGTCCAACCGCGTTGCCATTCCCCAAGGCAGTCGCATTTATGGCAATTTGGTTCCTATCAATGGTGGGTACCGATTCGAGTCGTCTTATGTGGTTTTCCCTGGCGGACGTAGCGAAGGGATATGGGCCGTATCGCGGGTGGTGTACGGCGGCTATTTTGACCGCAACAACAACGAGGCATTGAGTCTTTCCAGTTCTGCTCTGGCCATCATCAGTGCGGCACTGGGCGGTAATGTGTACAGCCCTACTCCCTATACCTTGGGCAGTGTCTTTGATCGGTATCCGAATTATCGTGAGGATTTGGTGGTCATTTACCCTGATCGAGACTTGAATTTGCGGTTAGTTCGAGGGTTCAATCGCGGATAGACGGAATACGGCAAAGAAAAGGGGCGATCGCAATGTAGATGCGATCGCCCCTTTTTCATATTTTTTGCTGTTATTGGGTCTAAAATCAGGACTTAATCGTAAAATGAGAAGACTTTGCATTCAATGTAGAAATAATAACAATCTTGAAAAAAATTGACAAAGCTTAACATCATTTTTCCCCTCGCGATCGCCTTGCAGAGATCGTGCTATAGGTTGAGGGGATTGACAGGCCCGTAAAAAATGGTCCGCCAACCCACTTCACTCATGGGAAATTGATGATGATTGCAACCGCTCCTGCTCTGTCTGCATTAGACACCTTTAGAACCGCATTACCCAAAATTGCTGGGCAAGAGGCTGATCTTGCGGCAATTACAAACCACACCGATCCAGTCTTTTTACCGCGAACTGACTTGCGGTTGGAGACCCTGAATGCCGGATTTGCCTGTGCGCTGCACATGCACCAGCCCACCATTCCCGCTGGTGCCAATGGCGAACTGATTTGCAACTTGCAGCACATGTTTGAGCATCAGGGAGACGGAGACAATCACAACGCCAGTGTCTTTGCTTGGTGCTATAGCCGCATGGGCGACTTCATCCCCGAACTGGTGAGCCAGGGTTGCAGTCCCCGCATTATGCTCGACTATTCCGGCAATTTGCTCTGGGGTCTCCACCAAATGGGCCGGGACGATGTGCTCGATAAACTCAAAGGCATCACCTGCGACCCCAAGTACCAACCCTATGTGGAATGGCTGGGTACGATGTGGAGCCATGCGGTGGTCCCCTCAACGCCCATTCCTGATGTTAAATTGCACATTCAGGCTTGGCAGCATCATTTTGCCGAGCTGTTTGGGGTAGATGCCCTGCGGCGCGTGAAGGGGTTTTCGCCGCCAGAAATGCACATGCCCAACCACCCTGACACCCTATACCAATACATTAAAGCCCTCAAGGAATGCGGCTACCGTTGGCTGATGGTGCAGGAGCACTCCCTTGAAAATCTGGATGGATCTGGGTTGAGCCAAGCTCAAAAATATATCCCCAATCGATTGGTCGCCCGCAATTCCAACGGCGAAACCATCAGCATAACCGCCCTGATTAAAACCCAAGGATCCGACACCAAACTGGTGGCACAGATGCAGCCCTACTATGAAGCCAAGGGGCTGGGCAAGCAACAAATCGGGACGGTTATGGTGCCCTCCTGCGTCACCCAAATTGCCGATGGCGAAAACGGCGGCGTCATGATGAATGAATTTCCGCGCGATTATCCGAGACCTTGGCCCGAAATCCGCGACGGGTCCGGTGTGGCGGGGGTCAATGGCACGGAGTATCTGGAATTGCTGGATGCAGCTGGGGTCAGTCCAGAGGATTACCCTGCCTGTCAAGCGGTCCAACAACACAAAATTTGGCAGCGTGTGGACCCGGACAAGGCGACCCCAGAAGCCGTGGAAAAGGCGATCGCCGAGTTAAAAGCCACCGATCATCAGTTCCACATGGATGGGGCATCCTGGACCAATAACTTGAGTTGGGTGCAGGGTTACGAAAATGTCCTCGAACCCATGAACCAACTGAGTGCCAAGTTCCACGAAAAATTCGATCCCCTGGTCCAAGCCGACCCTGCAGCCACTCAGCGATCGGACTACCAGGAAGCGTTGCTTTATAACCTGTTGGTGCAAACCAGTTGTTTCCGGTATTGGGGTCAAGGCACCTGGACCGACTATGCACGGGAACTGTACCGCCGGGGCTATGAGCGTTTGCAATAGCAGCAAAGACACATCAATCCATTTGGATTAACGCCATTCCCCTTTTTCATTGACTGGAGGCAGCTTCCCGTAGGACTGCCTCCAGTTTTTTTTAGAATCCATCGCTCCTTCAGCCTGATTACAGAACATTTCGCAATGCTGTTCACGACATCGTTCGAGACTCTAAATTCAGTAAAATAGAAGGTCCATTCCTAGAGCGCACCCTATGGTTTCACGGGTTTCCGAGCAAGCGATCCAAAAACTCAAAAATGACTTCGAGCATTTTTTAGAGCGCTTCACGACCTTGCCCCACGGCGAATATGCCTACCAGGCGCTATCCACGCTCTTACGGATGTCTGAAGAAGACTTCGATCGCCTGGACTGGAAAATTCTAAAATCCTCCCTCAAGGATATGGAGCGGGCTTTCCAGGTCTTTCATAGCTATCGACATACCCGCAAAATCGCGGTGTTCGGCTCGTCCCGGTTGCCGGAAGAGAGCGATGAATATCAGGCTGCGGTCCAATTTTCCCGTCGTATTGCCCAGCAGGGGTTTATGGTCATGACC
>JBAVRC010000157.1:0-3132 GCA_049694615.1 Thermosynechococcaceae cyanobacterium
GTTTCAGGCTTGTTGGGGGGGGGTGGGATCTGGGGCGGCTGTGAGGGACTGAGGGGTGTCTCTAGGGAGGGTTGCGGAGGGGCAACTGCGACTGGGAAGTAGTCCGGGTGCCATAGCGGTTTGTTGGCGTCTTTATATAACGTTTGTTGACTGATGTGGATCAGCTCGGCGATCGCTTTGGCTCGCGCTGTGGCATTCGCCGGTAGACGGTTGTCTTGTTGCAATTGGGCTACCGCTTCTTTGATCCGATGCTGCGCGGCTTCTCGTTTGGCTTGGTGGTAGCTGAAGTCGGCGGGTGTTTTTTGTTCTCCCCGATAGTTGGTACTCCGTTGGCTGGGTCCGCCCATTGGCCAATAGTATTTCATGGCCCACGCGGCAACGTCTCTGGACCGTTGTTTGAGATCTTTTTGATGGTTGCTATGCTCCAGGAAGCCGGGAGTGTTCAGGGCCGTGGTTTCGATGTGCGCGGCGATTTGCTCGATGCTATCCATCCCTAGAAACACGCGGGCTTCGCAGGCGAAGGCTTTGAATTTTTCGTTGCTTTGACCGGGGCCACTCCATCCTTGTTTTTCGGCGTCTATCCGCTCTTGCCAGTTCCCTAAACTCTGCGGCGTTTTGTCGCCGTTGCGGATCCGATGGTTCACGGCTGCGTCGGCGATCGCGTTTCGCAGTTGGTTCAGGTCTTGTTGGGCGGCGGCGGTATCGAAGCGGTCTAGCCAGTCTTTGAGTCCCCACGGTTGGGGGTTCAGGTCGTCGTCTAGGGGTAGGAACCCGCTGCCCGGTTGGAAGGGTAGTCTGATGCCGTTGTAAAGGCTGAAGCCTTGGCCTTGCGGGATATACCGTTTGGCGTTGGGGAAGGTTTCTAGGTGGCCGGGGCGCAGTTTGTAGCCTTGGGCTTCTAGGTTTAGTTTTAGGGCGATCGATAGCTCGAAGCTCCCGATGGCTTCGGGGAGGGGGATGTACAGGTGCAGTCCCCCGCTATAGCTACTTCGGCACAGGAGGGTGCGGACGATGCCGATGTCTTCGAGGATGCTGCGGATTTGGTTTAGGGCATCAGGGGTTTGGTTGGGGTGATGGGGGGAGCCTGCATCGATATCGAGGATCCCCCATTGGGTCACGCTACCGGGACGAATGCCAATCAGGCAGTCGGGGTCCTGGTGCAGGAGGCTTAGTTCGTTGGGGGTCAGCGGGAATGCTTTGACGGTTTCCCAAGCTGGTTTTTCCCCGAGCGATGGCATGGGGGAATATATCCAGTCCCAGCCGTTCGGAAATAGATCGCTCAACCGTTGTCCGGTTTGGTCGATGGGTCGTGGGCCGACTTGGTTGTAGCGCTTGAAGAAGGCGGTCAACTTGCGCGATTTCTTCGCAGGCTTTGACCTGCGATCGTCTGGACGCATTCGCTCCGGTTGCATGGTTTTTCTCCACGGGTATGTCGTGTTTGCGGAGAAATAGGCGTTGCCATGCGAATTTATGCCCAACCGCTTGTCAGATTCAGCGAGTTACGCTTAAAATTGAACACAGCAGGACCAGGGTGACCTAACCATGCGTCGCTAAACATCAAGTTAGAGTCCCCTCTGCACCTATTTCAGAATTTTTTGTTCGAGTCTGCGGACCCTGCATTTCCTAGGTGCTGGGTCTTTCGACTTTTAGGCTTGTTTCATGGGCATCTGCTCCTAAAATGGCTGAGATCGATCAAACTCTGTATTTGTCTGGCTGTCAAGCTTTAAATCTCCATCTCGTCCCTCACGCAACGATTCGTCTCAATTGCCGCATCGCAGCCCGTTTGTTCCGCCGAATCGTTCCAGGGGCAAGCCCCAATGTTCGACTTAACGTCTTGACGCTCTGACTTGGTTCCTCCAGAAATGTACATTCCAAAATTTGCCGTTGCACACGCGGCAAGGTTTGAAGCTCCCGTCTCAATTGCCCATAACAATTGATGTCAAAAAGCTCTGACTCGATTGGATATACCTCCAGGTGCTGCACCGTTATCGCCGCTTTTTGACAGCGCCACTCTTGACGCACCAGTCGCTTCATCGGATCCTTCACCCGATGCCATACATAGCTGGAAAAATTGCATCCTTGATTTGATATATACTGCTTTGCCAAATGGCACAATCCTTCATACCCAGCCTGAATGAGATCGGCAAGTTCTACCGGATAGACCGATGACCTCTGAATTCGCTTCGCGTGGTACTCTGCAATCCAAAGATGGCTTAAAACCAGGTCCTCTAGGCTATTATCGCGATCCAAACGGCCACCGATTGCCACCTTCTGCTTTTGCTGCCAACTCATCTGAGCGCGTATCTCTATCTCGTTGTAGGAAACATTCACGTTCATTTCCTCATAGACACAACCTTACTAGCCCCATGCCCTTCGACTGGGCGGCATTGCGCAGTAGCTCTACAACGCTTCGCGATCTTTTGCATTGAAAATTAGTATATAGTCTTTTATATCCTCTGGTCAGATAATATTTGATTTAATACTTTGTAGTATATTGAGAATGGCAACTGTATTGGCCTATTCCTTACTTAGGTCCGGCTGTGGGCGATCCTGCAAATTTGGATACGGTCCTTGAGTTCATTAATCGCAAACTGCTCGCCTCGACGGGTTCTCCCCTTTCGGCGGCGGAAGAATTGGTCATCCATGCGGCTTGGCATAATCGCGCTTACAACGCTCTCGTCGAGGGCACAGGCATTAATGCCGATCACTTGAAGTGTAATATTGCCCCGTCTCTTTGGAAAAAATTGACCGCCGTGCTGGGTCTGGGGCAAAAGATCGGCAAGCGGAATTTCGTCCCCCTGTTGCAGACGCTCTTAAATGGAGCGCCTGTGCCTTCCGGTATCCTGGTCCAAACCTGTCCTGCTCTATTAATCGACCAACCCCCTAACACGGCCCATGCAGTCGGGCGACGTTCCGAGGTTAAACGGCTTACCAACCTTTCGATCTCCCAACAGATGGTTCAGGTGCTCGGTATGGCAGGTAGCGGAAAGTCTGTTATCGCGGCTATGGTTTTCCAAACGATGCTGGAGGCTGAAGTAAATGCTTGTGTCTGGATTAAGGTCTATCCCGGCTTTTCATTCGAGGACATTGTTACCGCTTTAGTCCGAGAGCTGACTTCAGCTACCGCGATCG
>JBAVRC010000158.1:0-3277 GCA_049694615.1 Thermosynechococcaceae cyanobacterium
ATTTTGTTGAAAACCAGCAACATGGGTTTACTGGCCTGACGCAGGTCGGCTAAGGCGTCGTACTCGATCCGGGTGATATCTCCCGCCGCCACAAACAAAATGAGATCGGCTTGTTGGGCAATGTCCCGTGCCAAGATCTCCCGTGTTTCGCCGTCAATTTCGTCCAGTCCCGGCGTATCGATCAGTTCAATGCGGGACTGCCCCGATCCAGGTAGGGAGACACGCACCGCATTGGTTCCCGCCAATGTGGGTTCAATATGCCAACTGGCTTGCTGACGGTTACGGGTTACGCCGTGAAGGGGTCCAGTTGCAAAGACGGGCTGGCCGAGCAGGGCATTAAGTAAAGAGGATTTACCCCGACTGACCATGCCGAACACGGCAATATGCACCACCTGTTGTTCGATTTTGTCGAGCATGACTTGGAGTTGTTGCAGCTCGGTTTCCAAGCCTTGTTGTTCTGGGTCTGTGAGATCCAATCCCTGCACCAGGGTTTTGAGAGAGGTCTGGGCGTCTTGGTAACTGAGGTCGGCCTGAATTTGGTCAAAGTCGCGGAGGGTCTGTTCAAGGTCGGCTGCAGTGGTTTCGTCATAGATTGCCGGGGGGAAGGGGGTGTCCCAATCATCCCAATGGTCCCATTCATCGGATTGCTTTTCGTCAAACCGATCAGCCATCATTTTGAGCGCAGTCCTTACCGGATTTTCTTCTAGGGTAACGTTGCTTGGACTGAACTGACCTCGTTTCAAGTCGTTTGGGATCTGCCGATCCGCCACGTGCGGGTCGCACCCTACCCATCCCCAGCCCTCACAACATGCACCCACTCATGCAATTCATAGGTCACACAACCATTGGCAATCAGTGGATCCTGTTCAACAATGGTTTGAGCCTCAGCCCAATCTGCCGCCTGAAACAACAACATCCCACCCCGACTATCCCGCCAATAGCCCGTACTGGCCTGACGCCCTTGCACATTCAGTGCCTGGACATAGGCTTTGTGCGCCGGCACAAACCGATCGAAAGTGGCCTTATCCACCAAACCGCGTTCAATTTTGACAAACCAAGGCATAGGCAACAGCGTTTTTAAAGGTATTTTTGCAACAGCAACCCCAGTTTTTGCTTGGTGGCAGTTGGCACGCGATCTAAGGGCGTAATGATTGCATTTTTAAGGGCCGAGTGAGACTTGGAGACCGGATAACTTTGGCTCAGGCGTTTAACCGTTTCTTGAATCACCCGCTGCGCATTTTCGGCATTTTTGTGCAGATTTTGAATCACCATGTCCACCGTAACGCTCTCATGGTCCAAGTGCCAGCAGTCGTAGTCCGTGGACAGGGCCAACGTGGCATAGGCCATTTCTGCTTCGCGGGCCAGTTTAGCTTCTTGTAGGTTGGTCATACCAATCACCGTCCCACCCCAACTGCGATAGAGATTCGACTCGGCCTTCGTGGAAAATGCCGGACCTTCCATACACACATAGGTTCCGCCGCGATGGAGATCGACATCGACCAAATGGAGCGATTCAACCGCATCTCCCAGAATTTGGGCCAGAACTGGGCAAATCGGGTCGCCAAAACTGATATGGGCCACCAACCCCTCCCCAAAAAAGGTCGAAATCCGATGCCGGGTGCGATCGATAAACTGATCGGGAATCACTATATCGAGGGGTTTCACCTGTTCCTGAAGGGATCCCACCGCCGACGCCGAAATGACGTACTCAACCCCTAAAGATTTGAGGGCGTAAATATTGGCGCGAAACGGCAATTCCGTTGGCGTTAAGGTGTGGTATCGACCGTGACGGGCCAAAAAGGCCACACGGGTACCCGCTAAAGTGCCCAAAATAATGGCATCCGACGGTGCGCCAAACGGCGTTTCCAGGTTCACTTCCTCAATATCCTTGAGGGCTTCCATTTTATAGAGACCGCTGCCCCCAATAATCCCAATTTTGACCTCAGCCATAGCCACCCTACGCTTTTGCGATCGCTTTTCCTTTCGTAGTGTAAGGGGCGATCGCCCCTTTGCAAATGTGTCGGGTTGATCGCAGTTTATAAACCCCTAAAACTACGGTGGAGAACCGGGGTATACTAAATCAAGGTAGCCAATTGCCCAAAATGGGTAAAAATTGTGGAACTTTCCTGTAAAAGTGAGTATGCCATCCTGGCCTTAATGGCTTTAGCCGATCATTTTCAAGACGACGAACCCATGCAGATTCGTCAGATTGCAACGCAGCAAAGTATTCCCGATCGCTATTTGGAACAATTGCTGGCGATGTTGCGACGGGCCGGACTGGTGCGATCGCTGCGGGGAGCCAAGGGCGGGTATGTGCTGGCACGGGAACCCTGGCAGATTACCGTCTTGGAAGTGGTGACTTGCATTGAAGGGCGAGACATTACGACCTTCAACGGACACGAATCCGTGGAAACCACAGAAAAGAAAGTGGTCAAAATGGCTTGGCAAGGCGCTTGTACCGCCATGCGGACGGTGCTCCAAAATCAGACGCTTCAAGATCTGTGCAATCATCGAGACGCCCAAAAACAGTCTGAGTTAATGTATTACATTTAAGCTATTTGATAACCCTTTAGGACTGAGATAATGCACGTCGCCCACGACATCACTGAACTCATTGGCCGCACGCCCCTAGTCCAACTCAACCGGATTCCCCAGAGCGAAGGTTGTCTCGCCCAAATTCTGGTCAAGCTTGAAAGTATGAATCCAGCCGCTTCTGTGAAGGATCGCATCGGCATTAATATGATTCGGGTGGCTGAGGAAAAGGGGTTGATTCATTCCGGCGAAACCGTTTTGGTGGAACCCACCTCTGGCAACACGGGAATTGCCCTAGCCATGGTGGCTGCGGCGAAGGGCTATCGTTTGATCCTCACCATGCCGGAAACCATGAGTACAGAGCGGCGGGCGATGTTACGCGCTTATGGTGCGCAGTTGGAACTCACCCCAGGTTCTGAAGGAATGAAAGGGGCCATTCAACGGGCACAGGAATTGGTCGATTTGATTCCGAATGCATACATGTTGCAGCAGTTTCAAAACCCAGCTAATCCGCAAATTCATCGCGATACAACGGCTGAGGAAATCTGGCGGGATACGGATGGGTTAATCGATATTTTGATTTCAGGGGTGGGGACAGGCGGTACGTTGACCGGCATTGCCGAAGTCATCAAAGACCGCAAACCTGGATTTCAAGTGATTGCTGTGGAGCCAACCAACAGCCCGGTTTTATCGGGTGGCAAGCCCGGCCCTCACAAAATTCAAGGGATTGGAGCCGGATTTGTGC
>JBAVRC010000159.1:0-2940 GCA_049694615.1 Thermosynechococcaceae cyanobacterium
GTTGTGTCATTACTACACACAACAGACAGAGGTCAACAACCATGCGAAGATCTTATCCCACCGATCTCAGTGATGAACAATGGGATTTGATATCCCCCCTATTGCCCCAAGCCAAACCAGGTGGCCGCCCACGAACCGTAGACCTGAGAGAAATCCTCAATGCCATTTTCTACATCCTGTGTGCCGGATGTGCATGGCGGATGCTCCCCCATGATTTACCCCCCTGGCAAACGGTCTATCACTACTTCCGAACCTGGCGCAAAGCGGGGGTGTGGCCCCAAATCAACGACCAACTACGAGAGTGGATTCGAGTTACCGAGGACCGTGAACTGACGCCCAGCGCAGCGGTTCTGGATAGTCAATCGGTGAAAACAGGCGGATTGATTGGCTCTGGGATTGGCTTTGACGCAGCCAAAAAGACCAAAGGCCGCAAACGGCATGTGCTCGTCGATACCTTGGGACTGCTCATGGTTGTGGTGGTCACCGCCGCCGGTGTGACCGAATATGATGGGGCACGAGCTGTGTTTGCCAAACTCCATCAAATCCGCGATAAATTTCCGCGGTTGGTCCGCATTTGGGCCGATGGTGGCTATCGAGGCGTCGATTTCATGAAATGGGTGATGGATTCTTATCGGTGGGTCTTCGAGGTCATCTTACGTTCTGATGATGTCAAGGGGTTTGTCTTGTTGCCCAGACGATGGGTCGTCGAACGCACCTTTGGTTGGTTCAATTGGTGTCGGCGGCTCAGCAAAGACTATGAGATTTTGCCGGAGACTTCTGAGGCATTTATCTATATTGCCAGCATTCGTCTTATGCTGAATCGCTTTGCCTGACACTTCTCAGACATCCTCTCACGGCCTTAACCGAGCAACAACTGTACCAGTATCTCTTTGAACCCAATTTCTCTACGACGACTAGCGTCACCCATCTATCGGGTCGGGGGATGGGGCTCTATGCCGTTCAGTCTCAGATTAGTGCGCTCAAGGGCACCGTAACCGTTAAATCCCAACTGGGCAAAGGCACCTCCTTTGTTCTCCGCCTGCCCTTAACTTCAACGGTTGCCAAACTCTTGGTGTTTCGGATTGGTCGCCGCCGCTATGCATTGCCGGTCAATACCTTGGCTGCGATCGCCATGGCCAACGACGGGTTAGTTCAGACCCATCAAAATCAGCCTTTTTTCTATTGGAAAGACCAGTTTGTGCCGATTCTTCCCCTGTCTTCCATGGCAGCCTACCATTATCCGTTGCCCTCCCTGAGTCAAGAAGAATTAGGCCGGAAAGAACGCCCATCGGTCCTCGCAACCCTAGAACAAACCGCAACGACCCAGTTCCCGCTGTTATTAATCTCGCGCGGGACCCAAATTCTGGCCCTGAAGGTCGATGAAATCTTAGTCGAACGAGATCTGGTCATCAAGCCCTTTAATAATTTGGCCATTGAGCCGCCCCATAATCTCAACGGCTGTACTATTTTGGGCGACGGTAGCCTTGTGCCCGTGTTAGATAGTTTGGCCCTTGTTGAAAAATGGGGGCAAACCCTTCAATCCCAGCCCAACTTCCCAATTGGCAGCACGCTATCCCCCGATTTAGCGATTCCGAATCTACCGACAATCTTGGTTGTAGATGACTCGCTCACCATTCGGAATGCCTTGTCGAGTACGTTGCGCAAAGCAAGATACCGGATTTTTCAAGCGAAAGACGGGTGGGAAGCCTTTACATTGTGGAATATCGACGCGATTGTCTGCGACATTGAAATGCCGCGTATGACGGGATTGGAACTCCTCAGTCGGTGTCGCCAGAAAGATCCATCGATCCCCATTATTATGTTGACCTACCGCAGCAGCCAACGCTATCGCCAACTGGCCGATCAACTGGGGGCATCAGCTTATTTAACCAAGCCTCACTTGGAAAAAGAACTGCTTGACACATTGGCACAATGCCTTGCCAAAAAAGAATCCGGGTGAGGCCCAAGCGGTGCTTTGGAACAGCTAACGATTGGTATTCTTCATTTTGTCGTTAGATACTAAAAACGCCTTTAAAATTTCAGTTGCATTGGCCATTGTTTGGGGTTAACCGATTTTGGAGAACGGACACTTCATTGGCAAATCCCAGAAGTTGTGTAAATTCTTCTTGCAAATCTCGAACCAACGACGTGCATTGCGGATCGGATACGATGCCTTGCAGTCGTTCTACCGTGTATCGCATGGCTGTTAAGCGCTTGAGCAAGGTTTGGTAAAATTCCTCGGACAGTTGATCTTTCGCGATCATGAGGCTCTGAAGTTCTGGGGTGCTCCAAGTCATGGGGCTACTGTTGGGAAGCCCAAAAGGACTGACCGTCAAGCGCATTTGAGCGGGCTGCTTCTTTAACTGAGCCGCGATCGCACGGCGGAGGCTATCGCTGGTAATGGGCTTACATAGATAGTCATCTGCCCCCAAGGCCAGACTCTGCTGCTCACCGGCTTCATCGGCGGTGATCGTCAAAAAGATAAACGGAATCCCCGACGTATTGGGGGTATGTTGTAACGTGGTTAAAACATCGTACCCGTCCAATTCAGGCATCATAATATCGCAGATAATCAAATCGGGCAGATTTTCCAGGGCGAGTTGAATACCAAGGCGACCATTTTCGGCACTCAAGGTCTCAAATCCCTCCGATTTCAGAAAATTGACCAAGTTGGTCCGCGTTAAACGCTCATCTTCAATGACCAAGATCGTCTCAGACATAGGAACTTATCAGTAACTTTACTTCAACGGAAGGGGAACTAAACTTAGTGACAATGTTGAACCTCTAAAATCAAGGGGGATGGCCGATCAATCCCGTAGCCTTGGGCATAATCAATGCCTAACTCCCGAAGCTTGTCTAAAATTAAGTCATTTTCCACAAACTCGGCAATGGTTTGCATGCCAATTTCATGGCCAATTCGATTAATGCAGTCTACCAAGG
>JBAVRC010000160.1:0-2150 GCA_049694615.1 Thermosynechococcaceae cyanobacterium
AGGTCCTTTGGAGAGGATGGGCTAAATTACAGGACTTGGTTGATGGATGGCTCTTGGCTACCCAGACTTAACAGGAAAAGTCAGGTTGAAGATGCGGAAGACTTGTTGAATCAGTTTTTACAAAGAGATGTTTCCGATGCTCTCAAGCGCGAAGCTAAACGTTTCAAATTCGAGATGTTTTTGGATCACAATGCTCATAAAAAAGCTGAAGAAATAATTAAAGAGATCAACGATGAAGAGCCGGAAAGCATTTTTACGATTATTCAGAACATCCGCTGGCAGAAATCTATTGGCTTAGAACAAAATATTCCAGAATTAGTTGAACAGGCAAAGATAGCCCTAACGTCTCAAACTTCTACTCTTGCCCAACTCTTTCTCTCTAATGTTCTTTATTCATTAAAATACTACCGCGATGCGGCTGAAGTTTATGAGACATTTGTTGACAAAACCCTAAACACTTCACTTTCCAGAAAATTACTTCAATCTTACTATTCACTAGGCAACTATAGAGCAGCATTGAATTTATGCCATTCTTTACTTGATAAGTATGGGCCTTTACAATGGACCTCTGAAATAGCAACTTATATCTACGATGATATAGGTGATATGTTTAATGCTCAGAAAATTTGTAAAGCATATCTGGATGTCTATCCCAGCGATATAGCCATGCAGTTGCGATTAGCAGCGGAACACTACGCCACAGGAGAATATGAGAAGTTAGATCAATTTCTTGATACAAAGCCAAATATCGAAAACTTAAACTTAACCTCTCTCAAAAAACTTTCTCAACTTTACAAAGTCAGAGGTCGGATAGATTGTTTCCTTGAAGTAATTTATGAAGCGAGACATCGTTTCTATAATGATGGGCAGGCCCATGTTTTTTATCAGATCTCGTATATTGAGGCGATCAAGCACCAGGAGATTCAAACTTTTGACACTGTAATGGATGCATGTGGGGTTCTTCTAATAAATGAATCTGGCAGAGAACAGTGGTACGTACTTGAAGATCGACCAGATGCAGACCGTGCCAAATATGAACTCAATTCTCATCAGTCACTTTATCAAGATTTGATTGGCAAGAGACTTGGAGATGAAATAATTCTGGCCGAAGACAGTTTCGGGCGCAATACTCTTAGGATTTTAGCTATTACCGATAAATATTGTGCGGCAGGTAAACAAAGTTTTTCTGTATTAGAAAATCAACCCGATATCAAGAATTTTAGGATGATTCCAGTTTCAATTGATGGAGATAATCTCTCTCCTGATTTCGTTCAGCAATTTATTAAAGGATTGGAGCAACGCAAGGAATATTCTGATCATATCAAGGCCGATTATATTTCTGGCAAGCTACCCTTTGGCACTACTGCTGTTCTATGGAACCAAAATCCGATAGAGACTTGGCATATTCTGGCATTTGGTTCTAATCCTTTTATCCATACATGGTCTAACTTTCAAAATGAAAAATTTGAGGATGCTTTAATCACTCTTTAAAAGGGAGGATTAGTAATAATTGATCCTATCTCATTGATTACTCTTCATCGTTTAGGTGCTGCTGATGATGTTGTGAGAATTCTAGGGAAATTTGGAATTGCTCAGTCCACAATCGATCTATTTCAATCAATGATCGAAATATCGCAAGGTTTGCATCGCGATGGCTTTGCAACTGTTGGGGTAGAGAATGAGCAAGGTATCTGGCATGAGTTTTCCTCAGAGAATGTTAGCCAACAAAAGATTGCTTTTGAGAGAATTACTGATTGGATCAAAGAGAATTGTGTTGTTTTGCCTTGCGACAGAGCGTTAGATATTGTCAAAGATGAGCGAGATAAACTTTCTAAACATATTAACCCTGCTTTTATTGATACAGTCCTAATCGCTGGAGAGCCTGGACGTGTTTTATATTCTGACGATCAGTGGTTGCGATGGTATGCACGTTCAGATTCAGGTGTTCCAGGAGTCTGGACACAAGTTGTTTTGAAATACTGTCTGGTGCGTCGAAACTCTAATGAATCCCTTTACTGTAAAGCGACTCTAGGGCTTGCAAGTCATGGATATAAGGTCTCCCGCAAAAATAACTTGAACTATTATAATTATGGAGAAGGTAGTATTTGATAGTTCCACTCCCCATGAAAAGTGTCGTGCTTAATCAGGAT
>JBAVRC010000161.1:0-1609 GCA_049694615.1 Thermosynechococcaceae cyanobacterium
GTGGCCTTGTTTATGACCGGGGGTGCAAAACAGGGCTGCGGAAGCGTTTGCAGCGGTCTGTAGGGCATCGAGGAACGGGGTTTGGGTGGGTTGGCTTGGGTTAGGGTCTACATTCACGGAAAAAAAATGGGATGGGGATGTGACAATAATCTGTCAAAATTGGATACATCTTGGGGATGTTCGAGGGATTTTGATGGGTGTTTATATTATCCAGCCAAATGAAAATTTAGCCTTAAAGTCGCTTCACTGGATGACGATGCAGTTGACGTTGGAGCGTCGGCAAGCCCAAAATGAACAACTCTGTCGCAGGTGGACGGGGTCGTTCATTCTTTTGAGTCCTCCAGATCTCGTTCATGATCTGTGCTCTATGCTACATTCTGAATTTAGAATTGCTGGCTTAGGTTTAGAAGGCTTGGTATAAAGCAAAAGAAGCATGTTAGGCTTTTGGGGGTCATCGACTCGTTCGGCCCCCTGCTGGGGTCAAAGGGTTGTGTCCATCCCTCCTACCCTTTTAGTCTGAATTTCTGTGCTGCGTCCATGAAGCCATACCTCGCTGCGGCTATTCAAATGACTAGCCATCCCGACTTGCATCAAAACCTATCCCAGGCTGAAGAACTCATCGACTTAGCGGTTCGACGCGGGTCAGAATTAATTGGATTGCCCGAAAACTTTGCCTACTTGGGCGATGAAGAAGCCAAAGTCCAACAAGCTGTTGAGATTGCTGCCGAAAGCGAAAAGTTTCTCAAAACGATGGCCCAACGCTATCAAGTCACTCTGTTGGGGGGTGGTTTTCCGGTTCCGGCTCAGGATGGCAAATTCTATAACACGGCACTCTTGGTGTCGCCCGATGGGCAAGAACTAGCGCGCTACGAAAAAGTTCACCTCTTTGATGTCGATTTGCCCGATGGCAATATTTACTACGAGTCCAAGATGGTGGTGGCTGGGACACAAATTCCAGCGATTTATCCCTCGCCCCACCTGGGCAACCTAGGGCTATCGGTTTGCTACGATGTGCGTTTCCCGGAATTTTACCGTGCCCTGTCCAAGGCGGGAGCTAATGTTTTGTTTGTCCCGGCGGCATTTACCGCCTTTACGGGGAAAGATCATTGGCAAGTGCTGTTGCAAGCCAGAGCCATTGAAAACACCAGTTATGTGATTGCCCCAGCCCAAACCGGGTTGCATAACGCTCGGCGGCAGTCCCACGGTCATGCCATGATTGTCGATCCCTGGGGGGTGGTGCTTGCTGATGCGGGGACCGAACCCGGCATGGCGATCGCCGCCATTGAACCGCGTCGCCTCGAACAGGTGCGTCGCCAAATGCCTTGTCTCAATCACCGCGTGTTTTAAGCGATCGCTGCACATTAGGATTGAATGAATCATGGGGGATTTTTTTGCAAACCAATCGGCGGCCTATCCCTGGCCTTTCCTGCCGATGGCCATCGAAGCTGGGACACAAATCGCCGACACAGCCCCCTTAGTCTTAGCGGGCGTGTTGTTATGCTTGGTGGTAATTTTTCTGGCGAGTAAACTGGGCGGCGAAATCTGTACACGGTTGAGTTTCCCGCCGGTTCTGGGCGAACTGGTCGGGGGCGTGGTGGTGGGCATTTCT
>JBAVRC010000162.1:0-1583 GCA_049694615.1 Thermosynechococcaceae cyanobacterium
GCTTGGGTGGACCAATCACCCCCACGCAACCCGACTTTTTTGCTGGGAGCCCAATCAAACCACTGCCCACAACCCCCATTGAAGACACCTCCTCCAGTAGCTTTGGTGCACAACCCGTGAGTTCGACCTCTAATAAACCCCCCGCCCCCTTTGTGGACGATGTTCCCCGCCGAGGCGGTTTAGGGATTATCAATGTCAAGGTAGACTGACGGGTGATACGCTGAGAATCGGCGCTGCTGCGCTGGTTGATTGCTTTATTCATGGTTGACCGCCCTTAGGACAGTTCAATGGCTTTCAATTGGTTTCGCCGACAATCTACGTCAGAGGACGTGACAGACCCCCCTGCGAATCAAACGGATACCGATCTCGAATCGCCTGTCGCAGATATCTCCCCCGTCGAGGATGCGACCGTCGATATAGAGGCTGACCCGGAAGACTATTTAGCCTGGGCCAAAGCAGCACTCCAAAGCGTTCAAGAACGCCAGAAAATGGATGAGCCGACCCTTACGGCTATCCCTGCACCAAGCGATGATGTGGCTCCATCCCCAGTCCTTGAGTCTGAGGTCGTAGACCCCGACGTGCAGGTACCGGAGCCAGAACCGGAACCCCCACCCGTTTTAGATCCAGCCCCTGTTATGGCGCAAAAGGAAACGACTCCAGCAGCGCCTGACTTGTCGATTCCTAGCCGGACAGAGGTTGGAACAGAAACAGAAGGATTTCGTTGGTCGGCGGAGGTGTTGATCGCTCAAGGACGTTCGCCGGAAGACATTTCTCCCGACGAAATTTCCTGGCTGAAAAAATTGCGCCAAGGTCTGACCAAAACCCGTCGCGGCGTTGTTAACCGGATCAAAGCCATTGTTGGGAAAGGTCCCCTCGACCAAGATGCGGTGGTCGAAATTGAGACATTGCTGTTGCAGGCGGATGTCGGGGTTGCCGCCACCGATCATATTATTGAGGCGCTCCAGGCCAAAATGCGCCAGGAAACTCTCCCCCCCGATGCGGCGATCGCCTATCTCAAATCCATCTTGCAAGATATTTTGGATGCACCGCTGCGATCGCAGTACAGCCCTGTCTTTAGTCCTGTTAAAGGGACTTTGAATATTTGGCTAATGACGGGAGTGAATGGAGCCGGGAAAACCACCACCATTGGTAAATTGGCCCACATTGCCAAAGCCTCTGGCTATACCTGTCTAGTGGCTGCTGCCGATACCTTCCGGGCCGCTGCCGTCGAACAAGTCAAAATTTGGGCACAGCGCAGCGGCATTGAGGTCATTGCCAACCCCGGTCAAAATACTGATCCAGCCTCGGTAGTGTTCGATGCCATTACTGCTGCCCAATCCCGTCAAACCGAACTGTTGCTGGTCGATACCGCAGGGCGATTGCAGAATAAAAAAAATCTGATGGACGAACTCAGTAAGGTTCGCCAAATTATTCAACGCAAAGCTCCTGATGCCAAGGTGGAATCGCTGTTGGTGTTGGATGCCACTCTGGGTCAAAATGGATTGCGTCAAGCCCAAGTTTTTTCGGAATCGGCGCAGTTGTCTGGGGTGGTTTTGACCAAGTTAGACGGGACTGCTAAAGGG
>JBAVRC010000163.1:0-1904 GCA_049694615.1 Thermosynechococcaceae cyanobacterium
CGCTTCCTGGGGTTGTAGGGCTGTAAAGGCAGGGCCGGGAAACGTTTTCAGCGTTGCGTCGGGTTGCAGTTGCAGTTGGTATAAATCATGTAACGGCAACTCGATGGGATCACTTTGATCCAATAAGGAGAGCAGTTCAAGGTCTGTGACCTGTAATTGGTAAGTGGGTGGACGGCGGAGTGAGGCATCCGCGATCGCCCGTACCGCCTTGCGGGAACCGGGGACCACTCCTAACACTGGATCGAGGAGCGTCGAAGGCTCGTTGTATTCATCGGCGACTCCGCCCCCCGGCATGACCACCAGCGTTCCCCCAGTTTCTACCCAGGTTTTAAGCTGCTGTTGGGCTAGAGCAGAAACATTGGGACCTGTGAGGTAGAGCGTGGTGTATGGACGCTGGGAGAGCTTGCCCTGAGCAATGTCTAGATCATCGACAAACTCCACCCGATATCCGGCATGAATTAAAGCCACATGCAAATATTGGATTTCAGTTGAATAGTAGGGTGCTCGCGACTGACTATCCCAGAGGCGGCTGGCATTGGGCAGAAAAATAGCGACAGATCCAGCGACGGGTTGCCCTGGAAACAGGAGGTGCTCACCCCGACCGACTAGCCGAATGGCTTCGGCAATGGGGGCGTAGGACTCAAACTGCTCGGACCAGCAATTCCCAAACAGAAATGCACTGCCATAGCTATAAACATTCAGCGTCTTGGCTCCATGTCCAATCAGGGAGAGCATTTTATAGCTGGCCCCTGCCTTGTGGGCACCCACCCGATTGCCATAGGCCCGCACATAGCCGCCAAAGGTGCGATCGCCCTGTTGCGCGGCAAAGTGTAAGACATCGCTATAAAACGACCAGAGTTGGGCATACCAATCGGGAAATTCATCTTCAGTCCACAAGGTATGGGCATTGAGACGACCGGAGGTAAACCAGTCAAATCCTCCCCCTGCGGTATCTGGACCGTGATTGGCGTAATTAAAGACCTTTTCCTGGGGAGCCGGAACGTACCAGTTATTTACCCAATTATTCCAATTCACAAAGACTTGCAACTGGGGACCAAAAGCGTTCTGCAATGCCGCCTGTGCGATTGCATGTCCTTTGGAAGCAGATTCCGTAAAGAACCGCATCGTCCAGTAAAATAGCCGCCGCAGGGTGATATCGGCGCTGGGATGGCCATCGGCATCGGTGGGGGTCGCGGTTTGCGCACCAATGGCATACACCTGACTCCAGTCCGGCTGACCCAGATCTGCGGGGGTGAGGCCCTGTTGGCTTAAATAATCGCAGAATTGCTGTAGGAAATGCTGATTCGGTTGCGAACCCGTGTCAACCCACTGGAACTTAGGTACATTGGGCAGATTAAACTCCTCCAGATTGGGGGTCTTGCTCAGGAGGGTTAACAAGAGAGGATACACCCATCCCGGCTCATCCGAAAGAGCCAAACTCACCAATGGTTTAGATGCCACACCGTTCGTGTTTTGGGCCAGATTAGCAAGGGCAGTTGCCCACTGGGTGGGAGTATCGGCGGTAATGGGGATGTTGTTATAGGTCAAACTGCCGTCATAGATAAAGTCAAAATAGGGAAGAATGGGCCGCAGGTGGAGTGGTGGGCCAGCAAGGGGGTTATATAAGCCGCTCGATTGCTGAAAGGGATGCTCTGATTCGGCCTCTAAAACCTGGTTAATTTGGGCTGAGGGGAGATTGCCCCAGCTATAAACCATGGCGGTGTTAAAGCCCAGGGCTTTGAGGGCGGCAACCTGCGTTTGGAGTTGTTCGAGCTGTCCTTGACCCCCAACACAATGGGAGCAGCTCACGATAAACTTCTGAGGACGCTCTTCCGGTTTCAAGGCAACACGCTGGGCGTTTTGCAAATACTGGTGGACATGCTGACTGAGGGGTTCAATGGCCG
>JBAVRC010000164.1:0-2150 GCA_049694615.1 Thermosynechococcaceae cyanobacterium
TTTCTGTTCTTCCGAGAAGACCTGTTTTCAACCCCCTGTTACCTGTCGATTCTCTCCCCCGCCGAGGGATCTTTTTTGGGGGGTGCCGAAGTTGTGTCCCTTGGTGCCGAAGTTGTGTCCCTCAGCAGGCAGTCAATGGGAATCTTTATGGCACAACCTTTGCTGGTGGCACCAAAAATAAGGGAGAAGTCTTCAGCCTGTCTGGCCCTAGGTGGAATGGGCCAGACAAAAATGTGATCAGCTTAGATGTCATCTATAAGTTAGCCTCAGGGACTGGGCCTCTGGCCGCAGTGCATAGTTTTTCGGGCAGGGATGGATCTACACCGGAAACGACACTCATTCAGCCCGGTGGTAACGGCACCGCACTATTCGGAACGACCTCAGCGGGTGGTGTGGGCCTGCCCCTTCCCAAAGGGACGGTATTTAAGTTCCAACCCTAATGCTTACGTTTAGGGGATGGACCGAAGACAGGAAAAAACGAATCCGCGTGGAGTCTCTTGCTTGGGCTAATGGAACGGTTACGCCCGACGGTTCCCCAAGAGACTCCTTTTTGGCTTTGAGCGGCTATGGAAGTCTTTGCAAGATACAAAATTCTAATCCTGACACATTCAATATTGAAATACAATTGTTTTTCATTTCAATTTAGATTATATTGTAAAATGAGTTTGACTTTAGTAAAGTGACGCGATCGCACGGAAAGCGATGCAGGTGGGGTGGAGCCAGATGTGTCGCAAGAGGCTCTGAAATGAGTATTTTTGGAGATCGCCAGTAGTTGGTGCAGCGCCAAGTCATCCAATTGATTGAGGAGAATCCTGTGAATTGCTTCGTAAAGACAAGTGGGTTGTTCTACCAAGACCATTACCGGCAACCCTGTAAAACCCTTTGTATGCCAGTTCCCAAGCTTCTGGTTTTGGAATTGCCATAACGAGCGTTTTACATCTTGCCTTTGCCGCCATGAGGAAAAACTAGCTTATGTCTTTATCTGTGCCTCTATCGTTATCCACAGGATCTCATCTGTCGTCGCTTTCCCATCCCGTTAAAAAATTTCCAGCTAAGGTCTTTATTCCAGTTCAGCCACAGAGGCTGCTGCGGATCAACAAGGGCGTGATCCGAACTTTATCTTATCTAGACGATGGGCAACCCGTTGTGTTGGGTTTGTGGAGGGAGGGAGAAGTTGTCGGACATTCCCTATCGCATGTTAATCCATTCTATGTTGAATCGTTTACAGCGGTAGAAGCCAATTATTTTTCTTTAGAAGATACGATTTCTGTACAGCCCTTTGTACAGGCTCACTTGCAGCAAATCGAAGAATTGATGATAATCCGAAGTCATCGAAAAATTGATATTACATTACTAAAATTATTGACTTGGCTCTCCCAAAAATTTGGAAACGATCAAAAACATGGACATCTGATTGATTTACGCTTAACTCATCAAGATATTGCCGAATTACTAGGAACGACACGGGTAACAATTACTCGTTTGATGGGCCAATTTGAACAACAAGGTCGTATTCAAAGATTACCCTTAGATCGTACTCTCATAAAAGATTTAAAAAGTTGGCACTATGAAATATAGAATACGTTATATATTAATTCAGTTATTATAAAAAGATTGCTAATTAATATGACATATAATAAACATGGTTTGTTTTATGAAAATACATCTGTTGTCCAATTAATTCAACGGATACTTGATCCATGCATTTCTGTTTTTATTTTATATGTCATCTCAATAGTTTATGGAGTGGATATTTCAACTCATTATGGTGTGCTTTTAATTACCATTTTCTTGTCATTTTTACCTATTTTTAAGATAGTTGGTTTGTATCGATCTTATCGCACTCTATCTCCAATCAAAATAGCCCTAAAACTATTACTAGGTTGGGCTCTTTTACTCAGTAATCTTTTATTTTTAGGATATGTCACTCGAACTTCAGAACTGTTTTCGAGATCTGTACTGTTAACCTGGTCAATTAGCATACCTGTTATGCTAGCGGTTTTTCATTTAACAGTTTGGAAGGTACTACGCACGCTAAGAGCAAAAGGTCGAAACCAGCGTTCTGCTGTGATCGGCGGGGTTAATGATGTCAGTTGCAACTTAGCAAGTCAGCTTCAACAATATCCAGAATTTGGAATTAAACTACATGG
>JBAVRC010000165.1:0-3729 GCA_049694615.1 Thermosynechococcaceae cyanobacterium
CCCTTGTTGCAGAAGAATGGTTGCAGTGGAGAAGGGGGCAAAAAGGTCAGCCCTTCAGATTTCTTGATTTTCGAGAAGGTGCGGGGCAGGTCATCTCTGGAGATCGACCGGACGAGCAAGACGAAAGAATCGAGGAGCGATTGGAATCTGCTGATGTTCTTGCTGTTAACACGCTAGGGCAATTTGCAAAACATCCCCGCGTAAGTGCCTTAAGACGGTTTGTTACAGGATGGTATTTATCATATCTGTCAGCAGATAGTTCCCGAGGTACCCCTGAGGCAGGTCCTCAGGAACGGCTGTCTGCCACAGGGGATAATCTTCCAAATGTAATGCAATATCTCAAAGAGCAACATCCTGACCGTCTTCGACAAGTTTTACAAACCCTTTCGCAGCGAATTCCACGTCTTGAACGGGTTGATGCAGAAACGATGCAAGATGGGCGGTTGTTGCTTCAAGTTAAGGATGCTCCCTTTGAAAAGCCCATCTTAGCTAAATATGTTTCTGATGGCACGCTCAAGATGTTGGCTTATCTGACGGTGTTGTACGATCCCGATCCGCCGCAGCTCATTGGTATTGAAGAACCAGAAAATTATCTTCATCCGCGTCTCCTCGCAGAATTGGATGAGGAATGCCGAAATGCGTCATCCAATAGTCAACTAATGGTAACCACTCACTCCCCGGATTTTGTGGATGCGCTACGTCCAGAGGAGTTATGGGTCTTATATCGAGATGACAAAGGATTTACGCAAGCCCGTCGCACGTCAGATATGCCACTAGTCCAAAACATGATGAATGAAGGTGCTAAGTTGGGCGCTCTCTGGATGGAAGACTATTTTGAAGTGGGCAATCCTCTTAGGAATGCGGGGAATCCTCTGACTTAAGATGATATGGGAGAGGTTGCATTGCATATTGAATTTTTAGTTGAAGAATACTCTGCTCAAATTGTGTTAGAAAGCATCCTACCCAAGATGCTTTCAGCCGATACCTCGTTTGCAGTTCGATCCTTTCGGGGCAAACCTGATTTGTTAAAAAATTTACCTTCACGCCTAAGAGGTTATAAGTACACGCTAGACTACCGAGTTGTTGTGTTAGTAGATCGAGATGACGATGACTGTCGGGACTTAAAATCTAAGCTTGAAGCAATTTCCAAAGAGTGTGGGATAGTTACAAAGTCTATAGCCCTGGCTAACCAATCTTTCCAAGTGTTGAATCGTATTGCCATTGAGGAACTCGAAGCCTGGTTTTTTGGCGATGTAGATGCCCTAGTTGCTGCATATCCTGGAGTTCCAGTATCTCTAGCTAATAAAGCAAAGTATCGAGACCCAGATGCCATAACAGGCGGCACAGCTGAAGCACTTGAAAAGGTCTTACAACGTGCAGGATATCATCGAGGACGCCTTGAAAAGGTTAAAGCGGCAAGGGATATCTCACTACACATGAATCCTGCCTTAAATCGCTCTCGGAGTTTTCAAGTTTTTTGTGAGGGGCTCTCTTGTATAAAAGCTGTTTGATTATAAGAGACCTACTCAATTATGAATTTGTTTATAATTTTTTGTTTCGAGATATTTTAGAGGTACAAAAAATTCATGAGTACTGCATCATCGATTGAGTTGCGATCAGTTACCAGTCCCGCAGACCTCGAATTGTTTTTGGATGTCCCCCAACAGGTCTATGGCCGAGATCCCAACTGGGTGCCCCCCATTCGTAAGGCGATCGCCGCCCAACTCTCACCCCGTGCCCCCTTTCGGACTTACGGCACGCTGCAAGCCTTCATTGCCCTAGACCAAGGCTTACCCGTCGGTCGCGTTGTCGCTGCTATGAATCGTCGCCTCATCGAACGCGAAAACCAACCCATTGGCCTGTTCGGCTACTTTGAATGCATGCCCAACTTGGCGATCTCCCAAACCCTTTTGGATGCGGCCCAGCAATGGCTCCGGGAGCAGGGCATGGTCCGAGTGCGCGGTCCCATCGACCTATCGACCCATAACAATTGCCTTTGCCTCGTGGATGGCTTCGATACCCCACCCGCCATCATGATGCCCTACAACCCGCCCTACTACCCCCAATACTTGGAGCAACTGGGTTGGGCCAAGGCCAAGGATGCCTACGCCTACGACTTTCAAGTGGATCACGAGTTAGTACGCCAATTTGAAAAGTCCTATCAAATTGCCTGCAAATCGGGGATCGCCTTTCGTCCCATTCACACCAAGGGGGAGGACTTTGCCGCAGACTGTCGCAAACTCTACGATCTGTTTAATCGCACCTTTGGCTACAACTGGAGTTCCACACCCCGCACCTTGGACGAATTTTTAGAAGAAGCCAAAAGCTTGCAATCTCTGGTGGACCCCGATGTGTTTCCCATTGCCGAATACAAAGGCGAGATGGTTGGCTTTTGGATGTGTTTGCCCGACTATAATATCGCCCTCAAACACGTTGGGGGGAAACTAGACTGGCTCGGTATCCTGAAGTTTTTATGGTATCGGCGACAAATTAATCAGGGACGGGTCATTGCCCTGGCTGCGCTGCCGGAGTATCGGCGTAAAATGGTGGCCCCAGCCCTGATTTATCTGGGTATGCAGGGCGGTATCAAAAAAAACAAGCCCTACAAACGGGCCGAATTGTCTTGGGTGTTTGAAGACAACGCCCCATCGCGCAAGTTGATTGAAGCAGCGGGCGGTAAGATTTACAAGACCTACCGCATTTATGAACAGCAGCTATGAAAGCTTTAGTCACTGGGGCCAATGGGTTTACGGGGTCGCACTTGGTTAAAGCCTTGCTGGGGCGCGATGCCACAGTGGTGGCCTATGTGCGCCCATCCAGTTCGTTAGAGCGCCTGTCCGGGTTGCCGCTGACCTATGCCTATGGCGATATTACCGATACAGCGGCCTTGACCGCCGCAATGGCGGGGGTTGATACCGTGTTCCATGTTGCGGCCTACGTTGAGCTGGGGTTGGTGAATAGTGCTGAGATGGAACGGGTTAATGTCCAAGGCACCCAAGCGGTGTTGGCGGCAGCCCAAGCGGCCCAAGTGGCCAAGATGGTCTATTGCAGCACCATCGGCATTTTTGGCGATACCCAAGGGCAAGTCGTGGATGAAACCTTTCAGCGGACCCAAGCTGATTTTTCGTCGGCCTATGATCGCACCAAGTATTTGGCTCAACAAGCGGTGGATGCCGCTGCCGCAGAGGGCTTCTTTGCGGTTAGCCTATTGCCCTCCGGGATTTTCGGGCGAGATGACCCCCATTTCGGTCCGGTGGTGCAGACCTTTCTCAAGGGGCGGCTCAAGGTTTGGGCTGGGGGCGATCGCATCACGGGGATTGTTCACGTGGATGATTTGGCCGAGGCCATGATTTTAGCGGCTGAACAGGGCCACCGGGGGGAGCATTACATTATTTCAGCCGGAGAAATGACCACCCGCGAGATGTTTCAGCAGTTCAGTCAACGCAGCGGTATTCCAGCCCCCAAAGAAGCCCCGGAACTGCTCGTTCGACTGCTAGGCAATCTCTTGGACCCCATCGGTCGCCTCTTCCACTGGCAACCCCCCTTAAGTCGGGAACGTGTTCATTACCTGTATGACCGTTGTGTGCGAGTCGATGGGTCTAAGGCCAAACAACAACTGGGCTGGTCCCCCCGAACTCCGGCGGCCACCTTGGAAGATCTACTCCCCCAGTAAGTGGGAACTGTTTAAGATGCTGCGCAAGTTAACGAAAGGTTAAGAAGCATGAAGTC
>JBAVRC010000166.1:0-3314 GCA_049694615.1 Thermosynechococcaceae cyanobacterium
GGAGTACATAATTTTCTTTCAACTAGATGATCTAATAATTGTTGCCATCTTAGACCTTTATTCATTTTCTCATCTAAATAGCATTCCACTCCAATCGCAGAACATACATTTTTATCTAAATCCAAGCTTAGTATCCTAACATAGTCTACAAATTGAAGTAATTCTTGGACGAGATCTTGAAAATAGGATTTAGAGTTATACCAGCCGATATAATCCAAGTATTCAAGTTCTTTCTGATTGTTTGATTCGTGCAAGACAAGCTTGATCGTTCCAGTTGATCGGGAAAACATTAAACCAACATGGTGAATTTTCGTAGATTTACTTAAACATCGAACTAGTTGATTTAAGAAGTCTTTAAATTCCTCTGAAATCCAATAATCCAGTCTTCGACAGATGTAGAGAAGCAAATTATAGATATCTCCTTCAAATTTTCTTTTAAAGGATATGAAAACCGAAGGCAATGGGAAGGATGATATATCAGTGTTCTCCAAGTCAAATTCGAGCCAGATGTTATTTACAGCTAAATTGATTAGAGAATTTGTCTGATACCATTCTTGACAAAAATAGTTCAAATTCTTCCAAATTGGATGAATAGAAAGGAAATTCAATGTATTACAAACAGGACGATATAGTGAAAATAGATCAACTTGCTTATTTTCTGAAAGTCGGCATTCAAATCCTATTGCCTTGGAAAAATTTGGCAAGAGTTGAGTTGTTTTCTTTAAAGCAAATAATGCCTCTGATTCCACCAAATCAGAACTTAGGTAAGGAAGTGCTATTTCTAGCATATCTTTCATTGAATTTAACATAGTGATTCTGTATTGAAGTTGCGTGGTTCCAAGAGTTTGCTGCAGAGTGGGGGGAATGAATACTTACGAGATTCAGTACTTGTAGCACTCTCTTTATTTTCATAAAAAATTACTTGGACTTGGCTAACCCCATTCTGGTTCTTAAGAGCAATTCAATTACTCGCAATTCATATCTTCGATCAGTGCCAAAAATTCGGTTGCAATGCATATGAGCAAAGCTACCATAAAGAGCAAATAGTTCCTTTTCAGATACTTTATCACCTGTATTTTTTTGCAGATGTTGAACTATCGCAATCATCGCTGTATGCCTTGATGTCAATAGTTGGATGACTGCTTGGCTATCAGGGCTAATCAGTAGGTTGTCCGGATCCTTCAAAAGGATCCGCAAAGTATTTTTTCGTTGTCTGTAATCCTCGCCACCCTCTTTACTTGTAGTACTGTGATACCTATACCAGCGCAATCGCGTTTCTTCATCTAAGCCCAGCCCCTCAAGGAGCGTATCGACACTCAGCACCGCCAACCCCGTCAGGTCAAAGGGTAAAGAGCCTTGCCGAACAATATTCAGTAATCGAGCAACAGTTTTGCTATCAGTTGCAAACAGCCTCTCAGCTACTTGCATTCCTGGAATTCCTCCGTACCGCTCTATTTCCCGTTCATAGGTATCAAAGCTGAATTTTGAGCAAAGTCCACTCGTCATCAGCTCAGTTGCCCAAGCACAAAGATCTGGCATTAATTTTTCAATAAGAACTTTACTTTCACCCCGAAACCGCAGCCTTATGTGAGGGTCAGGATCTGAGTAACGAATGAAGAACCAATCCTCAGCTAATCCTGATAAGACAATTTCTTCACAAAACAAGCGGATCGGACCTGAAATCAAATCTTCTTCAATGTCATGACCACAGTAAAGCTTGATGTAAAGCCAATCGCTCCCTAATGGTTTCAGTCGCTCTGCCTGCAGGATTGGCGAGCAGGCATTCTCTGGAGTACTGGTGTTCTGACCCAATTTCATTCCCGGACTTTCCAGTTCCCAGTTCGATTGCGGTAGACGATTGCGCAGCGCCAGGGGCACGACGAACTCTGTAACAAAGTGTCCCCCTGGCCCCTGAGTCCAAATCTGGTTCAAACCAGGGAGCACTTCCTGGAGCACAATTTGCCTACCCTCTTGCAAACTACGTACCTCTATCTGTAATTCCTCAACCTGTCTAGCGTCTTCAAGGTTGAGGAGCAGCCTGTTATCTCCAAAACTCAGGTAAACATATTGTGGAACCTGCCATCGCTCTCGATAAGAATTTAATGCTTCCCTAAAAATTTCCTGAGAGTGAGTCGGCAATTCTCTCTCTCGAATTGATGTATCAATACACCACTGAGCAGTCTGCAGCACAATCCGCCCAACCTGTACGCGCGGTAGAAATGGAAAGCCGGTGGCTGGTCCCCAATCAAAGGCAGAAAGTTGAGCCAAACCATCTCGGCTAATATCAGATAAAAAACGACAAACTACCGGTGCCTGCATATTATTCAGCATATGTCCAGCAGAAACGACTACATGCACATTCCTTGTCGGCCATCTGACATAGAATCGGTTATTTCGAACTCCCACTACCAGCTCATCAAGCGGGATCACATTGGAGGGATTCACACCAGAACCCACTCCCAGCAAAATCTCATAGCTTCGCAGTGCCGGTCGAACAACAACGTTCGCAGAACGAGTGTGTCGGGGCAGGTAGCTCAATTCCGCCCAGATCTGGTTGGAAGAGTGCCTTTCTTCAGTCCGGGCGATGTGTTCCAAAGCGACTTGCGCTTCAGAACCAAGCAGATCGGCAAACCTACCCAAGTGTCGCCCTGCTGCAGAGGCTCCCACATTTGGTCCTACGACAATCTGAAAGTTTCCGGCATCTATGGCATCTGCTGACGTAGCGGCAACAGACACAGTCATGTCCAGTGACGGTGGGGCTGCATCGTCGGAAGGAGTCCAGGTTTCGAGGAGTGCTAGGGTATCAGGGTTAAGATCAACCACCAACTTGCGATCACGGACGGCATTTAAAGCCAGACTAAGCAAAGTTCGCGTTCTTTGGGCAGCTTTTGCTGGCGACAATCCACTACCCTGAGGACTCTCTAAAGGGGGGCCAAGACCAAAATTGGGATCGAGAAGCTCCAGGATGGGTACCTCTCGGCCTTGCTGATAGCGGCTCTCAAAGGCTCGACGGTAAGCTTCAAGATAGGTTAGACCGCGAGGAAATGGCGTCAGTCTCAAAAGTAGTTCTGCAGCTTTTGCCGCCTCTAATCCTACAGATCGATTGAGATGCTTACCACCCAGTGACATTGCCATATCCACCTGTACGGGTATTTTGGATGCTGCCTTGCCTGACTCGTTAGCTATAGAAATTAATTTTTGATAGACTTCTTCCCCATCTGCTGGTGGTAGCTCATCCCATAAAGACGCTGCTTCTATCGTCGATTCCAATTGCTGCAAAGCTGATTGTGCCGTGGGAGTTCCAGCAAGACGTT
>JBAVRC010000167.1:0-10799 GCA_049694615.1 Thermosynechococcaceae cyanobacterium
ACGTGTGACCGCCATAGGTCTCGCCGTGGTAATGACAACATCCCACACAGGCCGGATGCTCCTGCAAAACAGGCGCTACCGTTTGCGTCAACGGGTGACTGGCACTGCCAATGGCCTCCTCCGCCTCATCCAGCCAACTGAAAATCGGTTCCAGGCAAATATCCGCTGCGGCTTCCAACTCCAGCGCAACCGCTTCCAACTCCTCGAAAACCGCTTCGCAACCCTGATAGACCCATTCGCCCACCCAGTCGAAAACCTGCGCGATCGCTTTATCGAAGTCATCCATTAGCCACGACTCAACATAGGCAACCCATTACCCCTGGGGCGGGGGCACATCGGATTCAACATCTTCAATCGACAAAATTTCAATCTTCTGGGGTTGGTCTGCGTCGGTCGTGGGTCCAGAGGGCGATGGACTTTGCCCAGTCCAGTTATTAAAAAGCTTCTCAGCTTCCTCCGTGGTGGTTTCGCCACGACGAATCAGATCATCCGCTAACTCCTGAGCCTTAACCGGAAGTTCGCTGGCCTGTTCGCCCGCATATGCGGCTAGCCCTACACCAAAATAAAACGCTTTTTTTAAGTTGCTAGTCAAATTGTCCATGAACTCGCTCAATCCCTTTGCAATAGCTAAGAACAATGGAGTTTTAGTGTGAACACGATAGAACGGCTGAACGTTGCGAAATCAGTCCGAACAGTTGTTAATAGGGGACCCGGAGTCCACGCCTGTCGCAAGCATCCCGTATTGCTGCTACCTTCCGGTCCTGACAAGGTTTAGGCGTTGTAACCGCATGGGTCCGAGTCTAAATCGTAGTGTAGCATTGTTCTTCTCGAACGGTGTAGGGGAACTTTTTAAGATGCGATTGGCCCCCATTCCGTCGCCGAGGATTCAGCTTGAGGAGGGCAATGCGGTGATAGAATGCCAGAATTCCAGGTTTGTCGCAGAGGTTTAGACGTGGTTCAAACCCCCTTACCGCCTTTTTTAGACTCGATTCCCCCACAAGCGCCAATCCAGGCTATGCCCAATTTGCAAGATTGGCTCGATCATCTGGCGGATGAGGCGATCGCCGGTCGAGGGTTAGACCGAGACACGGCCTTACAACTAACCCGCATTGAAGGGCTAGCCAATATTCTATTGCTGTGCGCGGCAGCAGATCGCGTCAGACAAGCCTGCTGCGGTAATACCGTCGATTTGTGCAGCATTGTCAATGTCAAGTCCGGGAACTGTTCGGAAAATTGTTCCTTTTGTGCCCAGTCGGCTCACCATCCTGGTCAAGAATCCCCCATCTACGGCCTCAAATCGCAAGCCGAGATTTTGGCGCAGGCCAAAGCCGCAGAAGCTGCAGGCGCACGGCGATTTTGTTTGGTTAGCCAAGGGCGCGGACCCAAGTATGCCAGTGCCAAATCCACTGAGTTTGCCCAGATTCTCGAAACCGTCCGCAACATTATTACCGAAACCAACATTAAACCCTGTTGCGCCCTTGGCGAAGTCACCCCAGAACAAGCCACCGCTCTCCGGGAGGCCGGAGTAACCCGCTATAACCACAATCTAGAAAGCTCGGAACAGTTTTTCCCCAACGTAGCCACCACCCACACGTGGCGCGATCGCGTCGAAACCATCCGCAACCTCAAGGCCGCAGGGATCCAAGCCTGTACGGGCGGCATTTTTGGCCTGGGCGAGTCTTGGGAAGATCGGGTCGATTTAGCCCTCGCCTTGCGCGAATTAGAAGTAGAATCAGTGCCGTTGAATCTCCTCAATCCCAGAGCGGGCACGCCCCTGGGAGACAATGGAAAGCTGGATCCCTACGAGGCGCTTAAGGCGATCGCCATTTTTCGGATGATTTTGCCCCAGCAGATTTTACGCTATGCAGGCGGACGCGAAGCCGTCATGCAAGACCTGCAAACCCTAGGACTCAAAGCTGGCATCAATGCCATGCTCGTCGGAAACTATCTCACCACCCTAGGTCAACCCCCCGAACAGGATCACGCCATGTTAGCAACCCTGGGGTTGCAAGGTGGAGAAGCCCCCATTCCTGGAGAATACCCTGTCCTGTGACTCCATCGATGAAGGACGACAAGTCGCTATCGCTCCTAGATCGGCTGTTGTGGGCCATTATTGGTTTACTGCTAACCATTAGTGGCGTCTTTATTGAGGTCGCCATTCCCATCCCAGAATTTACATGGCCACTCGACTGGAGCCATGTTCAAACCTATTCCCTCGGCGTGACATTACAAATTGGTGCGGTTTTGTTGGTGGGCTGTATGGCCGGACGCAATGCCGCTGCGTTGTCTCAAATTGCCTATTTGGCCCTGGGTTTAAGCGGATTCCAGGTCTTTGCCCAAGGAGGTGGATTGAGCTATCTCAAAGAACCGACCTTTGGTTATTTACTGGGTTTTTTACCTGCTGCTTGGATCTGCGGTTCATTGGCGTTTAAGCAGCAGCGCCGCTTAGAACAACTCATCATGAGTTGTTTATGGGGTCTCTTATCGATTCACGTCGTTGGGTTGATCTACTTGACGCTTCTGTCGCTCCTGCGGATTACCACGGCCAGTTGGTGGACTGAAGTGTTAAACTACACCCTTTTCCCGCTGCCGGGGCAATTTATTATTGTGTGTACGGTAGCGGTATTTGCCTACTTCCTCCGCATCTTGCTGTTTTACTAGCAAGGCATTACCCATGGGGCTATGAAATTAAAGAAAAATCCTATGTTTTGGTTGGCGGCTGTGCTCAGCTTTTTACTGGATCGAATCTCGAAACAGTGGATTGTGGATCATTTTCAACTCACCAACCCGCCGCAGTCTTGGCCCATTTGGGCCGATGTGTTTCATATTACCTATGTGACCAATAAGGGGGCAGCGTTTAGCCTGTTTCAGGGGGAAGGTTGGCTGCGCTGGCTTTCGCTGATTGTGACTCTAGCGCTGATTTACTATGGCCTATTTGGATCGCCGCTGCGATCCTGGGAGCAAGCAGGGTATGGTTTTTTGTTGGGCGGTGCGGCTGGCAATGGGGTAGATCGCCTGTCAACGGGTCAGGTCGTAGATTTTTTGGATTTTCGCTTGATTCATTTTCCGGTTTTTAATTTGGCCGATATTGCCATTAATATTGGTTTGGTGTGTTTGTTTGTCTCGCTTTGGACCCGTAACCCTCAATCCGAAAAACCGCCCTCGATCACAGATCGCAGTTGAGACAGGTCCTAATCAGCAAATTCTAATCCTAGGGATGGACGCAAAGGCTAGACTACGGGAAAAGGATAGATATGGCGATTGTTGAGAATAAGCTTGGCCAAACGACCGTGTTCAACAGCTTCTTTGGTCCGGTCACTTTGGAACCGGGGTTGAACGAACAGGTTCACGATCAACTCTGGAAAAATTTGAAGAAAAACAACCCGGACGTGAAAGCATTGTTGCAAAAAGAGTTATTGGTGGAAGTCAACCCGTCAGCCAGTCTTTAGCCCCCTAGCGAAGCGAGAGGTTATCATGTCTCTGTTTCTTTCCCAACGCCCGCTGTCCCGGCGTCAGTGGCTGCAATGGTCCGGGTTATCCAGTGCGGGGTTACTGCTAGGCGGCTGTAGTTCCAGTTTATTTTCAGAGACGGTCGGCAAACTCTCCGAGCCACTCAACCAAAGTGTTGAGGCATGGATGCTCTCCCAACGGCCTGTTCCTGAATATCCGTTCAGTGCCATTGAACCGGACAAGCTACTCATCAATACTTTTGATCGGACGCCACAGCTTGATCCCGATCAGTTTCGTCTCGTGCTCGATGGAGAAGTAGAGCGTCCGCTGCAATTGAGTCTGAAGGAACTCCAAAACCTACCCTCCACATCCATGGTGATTCGTCATGTCTGTGTGGAAGGGTGGGCGGCTATTGTGCAATGGGGCGGGGTTCGCTTGCAAGATCTGGCAGCGTTGGTTCGACCCAAGGCAGGCGTCCGTTATGCCTATTTTAAGTCGGCGGATGGCTATTACGAGAGTTGGGATTTGGCCTCCGTATTACACCCTCAAACCCTGATGGTCTATGCCAAAAACGGTCAACCCTTGTCAGTAGAAAATGGCGCGCCGCTTCGGTTGGCCTCACCGATTAAACTGGGTTACAAACAAAGCAAGTGGGTCACGCAAATTACGTTTACCAGCCAACTTTCTGCGAAACAGGGCTATTGGGAGGATCAAGGCTACGAGTGGTTTGGCGGTCTGTAGCACGGATGGATGAAATGGCTATACTGCGCCACCTGAGTTTACGGTTTGGTTACTCCGATTTCCTATCCTAAGGTCTCAGCACAAATTGGGCAAAGTGGGCATACTGAGATCAGCCTCGCTAGGATAGTCATCGATTGGAAAAACCGGGAGTCTGACCCCATGGACGATGTGCAAGATGTACTCAGCAGCCCAACCCTCAATCGCTTGTGGCTGTTTACCTACCTGATTCCAGTATTTGGCATGTTACCCGCCACTTGGACCTTAACGCGTCGCACCAGCAATCGTCATCATCGCTCTATGGGACGACTCGCTTTTACGCTCGGCATGACCTGGGTATTCGGATCGCTGATCTTGACCTCCGCCCTTGGTTCAGCCGGGGAAAATGGCCCAAGTGCTCCATTGTCCCTCCTGTTTCTGAATAGTCTCTTGACGTCTGGGTATTTTGTCGTGTCGCTTTGGCTCATGCTACGGCTTTCAAAGCATCAAACCCTTGATCTGCCAGGACTCAATCGCATCGCCAAACATTTGCCTTAACAAACTTTATGCGTTGGCCTAGCTTCACGTTGTTCCTGGTCGGTTTCGGGGTGCTCCTGGGACTGATGGCGTGGCTGGTCAATACCCTATTTCAGTTTTATCGTGCGATCGCCGTCTCTAGTTCCCCACTCCTAGCGAATGTCCTGCTGGTGGGCTTGTTGGCCCTGATCTTTGTCTTGATCGGACTGCTGATCTATTACGGGTTTAGATTCAGGCGTCCGCGCCAAACCGCCAAGTCATCGCGTCAAGCCCCCGTACAATTGCCTGACCAAAAAACAGCCGTTGCGGAGCAGACCGTTCAGGCGGTGCGGCAGCAAGTCTCCCAAATTCAAGATGAAGTCGCTCGCCAAGCCCTGTTGCTGCGATCGCAAGACATTGAACGGAACCTTCAACATCGGAACTTACAAATAGTGGTCTTCGGCACCGGATCGGCAGGCAAAACCTCTCTGGTCAATGCGCTGCTGGGTCGGGTGGTGGGGGAAACAGCCCCCACCATTGGCACCACCGTTATAGGCGAAACCTATCGCCTGGACCTACCAGGGATTCAACGTCAACTTTCTATTACCGACACCCCCGGCTTGTTGGAAGTAGGAGTAGCTGGGACCGAACGGGAACAGGCGGCACGGCAACAGGCCACCGAAGCAGATTTGCTGCTCTTTGTGGTCGATTCCGATTTAACCCAATCGGAATACGCTGTCCTGAATGGCCTGCGCCAAATTGGCAAACGGGTTATTGTGGTGTTCAACAAAATTGATCGCTATACCAGCGCAGATCGGGACATCATTTTGGCCCACTTGCAAGACCGGATGCAGGATGGTTCCACGGAGGCAGAGATTGTGGCGATCGCCGCCCATCCTCAAGCCATCCGCCTTTCCACAGGTGAAACCGTCCAACCCAAGCCAAATACGGTTGCGCTCATCCGAGCCATCACGGCCATTCTGCGGGCTGAGGGCGAAGAATTACTCGCCGACAATATTTTGCTTCAAGCCCAGCGCCTAGGCGAAGATGTCCGGCAGTTGATTGACGACGAACGCCTCAAGCAAGCCAATCGCCTGGTGGATCGCTTTCAGTGGATTGGCGCAGGTGCCATTTGGATCACACCGTTACCCGTGGTGGATTTATTGGCCACGGCGGCAGTGAATGCCCAGATGGTGGTGGAAATAGGGCGGGTTTATGGCTGCGAGATGGATCTCGAACGGGGCAAAACCTTAGCCTTGTCCTTGGCCAAAACCTTGGGCGGGCTGGGGGTGTTGACCGGGGTGATTGAGCTGGTCACCACAGCCCTGGAACTCAGCGTCGGCGGCTATGTGGTGGGCAAGTCCATTCAAAGTATTAGCGCTGCCTATCTGACCCGCATCGCCGGGAAAAGTTTTATCGAATATTTCCGCAATGACCAAGACTGGGGCGATGGCGGCATTTCGGCAGCGGTCCAGCAACAGTTTGAACTCAACCGCCGGGATGAGTTTGTTAAAGCCTTTATCCGAGAGGCGATCGCCCAATTGCCCAAGGAAGCAGTGAACTTGCTTCAGCCCCAGCGATTGCGAGACCCGTCCTAACCCAAACGCGCAGCCTTCCCCACAGGCGATCCTGTGGCTAGCGTCGAATACCGCAGTATTTTTTGACAATTATTTGCAATAATAGGCTTTGATGTTGATTCGGTAATTGCTACATGGATGCGAAACAATCCCTCAGTGTGGTGCTCATGCTTAGTTTGCTCGCGCCCCTAGCCAGTTGCGGCGAGGCGCAAAATGGCGACAATGAAAAGGACCAACCCCAGGTCGAATCGCCTGCGGGCAGCCCCGCCGATTCACCAAAGGAGGAAGACGGTAAAGGTAAAGACGGTAAAAAAGACAGTGAAGAGGGCGAAGGCGGTGAAGGTGGCGAAGGCGGCGAAAGTTAAGCCCCTCTCAATTTTTTTATGTTGCTGACCATCGATGACCTATTGACCGCAGAGGAATTGGCTTTCATCAACCCATTGCTCAACCAGGCCGAGTTTGTGGATGGCAAGCTCACGGCAGGTTGGCATGCCCAATTGGTCAAGCACAATGCCCAACTCCCGGCGGATCATCCGCAAGGGGGAGACTTGCGACATTTAGTGCGATCTGCTCTCAATAGGCATCCGTTGTTTCAGGCCGCAGTGCAGCCGATGGCGATCCATACGATTTTGTTTAGTCGTTACGACGTGGGCATGTCCTATGGATTGCATGTGGATAATGCACTGATGGGGGGAAATTTGGACCTGGATACGGATTCGGCAACCAAACGCTATCGCTCGGATGTGTCCTGGACCTTGTTTTTAAACGACTCGACCGATTACGAGGGGGGCGCATTAGCCATTGAAGGCAACGAAGGGGTACAGTCCTTTAAGCTCAAAGCGGGAGCGGCGGTATTGTACCCTTCGTCCTTTTTGCATCAGGTAGAACCTGTTACGGCGGGGATGCGCTTGGTTGCAGTAGGCTGGGTTCAAAGCCTGATTCGCGATCCGGTGCAACGGGCGATACTGTTCGATCTTGATGCGGCACGGCGATCGCTGTTTCGCCAGTATGGTAAGACACCAGAGTTCGATCTCATTTCGAAGACCCATGCCAATTTATTGCGCCAGTGGTCCGAATTCTAGGAGAGGCAACATGGAAAACTGGCAAGCGATCGCCGCATTGATGATTTTTGTCAGTGTGATTGGGGTTATCACCCTGGAGTGGATGCATCTCACCATTGCGGCCATGCTGGGCGCGTTGCTGTTGGTCTTTTTGAATATTTTGACCCTCGATCAGGCGATCGGCTATATCGCCCAAAGCCACCCCACCCTGGGGTTATTTTTTGGGGTCATGGTGATGGTGCGAGCCTTTCAACCCACGCAAGTCTTTGAATATTTGGCCACTCAAATGGTGCTCTGGGCCAAAGGGCAAGGTAAACGTCTACTCCTAGGGATTGTGGCCATTACCACCCCAATTTGTGCCATGTTGCCCAATGCCACAACCGTGATGTTGCTGGCCCCCCTGATTCCGCCCCTGGCCGAAGAAATGGGGGTCGATTTTGTGCCGCTTCTCATTTTGATGGTGTTTGTGGCAAACAGTGCCGGCTTGTTAACCCTCGTCGGCGATCCGGCCACGTTCATTGTGGGGAGTTCAGTTAATCTGACCTTCATGGATTATCTGAAAACCCTGAGTTTGGGCGGGGCGATCGCCGTACTCGTCGTTGTGGCCACCCTCCCTTTTTTATTCAAAAAAATCTGGCGAACCAAACTGCCCAGTCTGGACAACCTACCCCATCCTCAAATCAACCATCCCCGCGTGTTACTGCTAGGATCTGGAATTGTTCTGTTGGTGTTGGTGTTCTTTGTCATTGGCGAAACCCTGCCAGTTCCCATTTCTCCGGCTACCGTGGCGCTGTTGGGATCGGTGCTCTGCCTGCTCCTGGTTCATCACAGCAAAATTGACTCCATCAATCGCATTCTGCGCGATGTGGATTGGAGTACGCTGTTATTCTTTATGAGTATTTTTGTGCTGATTGGCGGCTTGCAAAAAACAGGCGTCGTCAGTAGTGCCTCAAGCGTGTTGGCCGTTTTGCTGGGTAAAAATATTGCCTTAGGAACCATCGCCTTGTTGTTCAGTGTTGGATTGGTATCCAGCGTGGTGCCGAACATTCCGCTGGTGGTCGCCATGGTGCCGCTGCTGAAAGGTTATTTGGTGGATGCTGGGTTGGTCGGGGCGGAAATTCTGAATCCTGAATCAACTGCCCAACTGCCGCCAGAGGTCATGCCCCTGTTCTACGCCATGATGTATGGGGCAACTCTGGGCGGCAATGGCACGTTGGTGGGGGCTTCTGCCAATATTGTTGCCGCTGGCATTTCCGAACAGCATGGCAAATCGATTTCGTTTCGGCGCTTTCTCTATTACGGATTGCCCACAATGGGTTTACAACTGTTCGTGTTGGCCCTTTATGTCAGCATTGCCTTTTTGCGGGGATAATCGCCTCAGGTCCGTTCCCATAAAAACTTGCGTTCAGAGGCTTGAATGGGCACATCGTTGATACTGGCAAACCGACGCATCATCAACCCATTTTCGGCAAATTCCCAGTTTTCATTACCATAGGCGCGATACCAGAAATTCCCGTCATCGTGCCACTCATATTCGAATCGCACCGCAATGCGATTGTCCATAAAACACCAAAGTTCTTTTTTTAAGCGATAGTCTAGTTCCTTGGCCCATTTGCGTTTGAGAAAGGCTTTGATGGCCGTGCGTCCACTAAAAAATTCACTTCGATTGCGCCATTCGGAATCTTCGGTATAGGCCAGGGCAACCCGCTCTGGATTGCGGGTATTCCAAGCATCTTCAGCCGCTTGAACTTTGGCTATAGCGGTTTCTAAGGTGAACGGAGGGAGAGGCGGTTTCATGTCCATAGCGGTTAGCAGTCGGGGATCAGTGAATCATTTTTATCGTTGAACTCTGGTTAGCCTTGTCCCGTATATTGGCTCAAACGGTTTTCGAGTTCAGCAATACGAGCCTGTAAATTAGCCACTTCCTGTTCAGAATACTGAATAGGAATATGTTGCGGACAGTTCCAATCCCAGGCTTCAATATCAAACAAAATAACCCGCTCAATTTCGGAATCGTCCTCAGGCACTCGGAGTTGTTCAATTAAAAGGCGATCGCCTTCTACAGACCGAGCACGCCCCAGGATCTTGAGCCGACGGCGATGACGATAATCCATCAAAAACAAAAAAGCTTTGTCATTTTCAGACAGATTACCCACCGAAATATATTGCACATTCCCGCGAAAATCAGCAAAGCCAAGGGTTTTGTCATCCAACACCTTGAGAAATCCTGGATAGCCCCCCCGAAACTGAATGTAGGGATAGCCATGGGCATTGACGGTGCCCAGATAAAATCCATCCATACTGGCAATAAATGCAGCAATATCAGGAGTTACCGAGTCGTTGGCTGGACCGCTCTGCTCAAACCGAGCATACCCTGCCCGCGATCCGCGTTGCTCCTGGATCGCTTTAACCGCAGGGGTAAAGGCAAGTTGGGGGAATTTGCGAGGCATAAAGAATGACAGCTCGAATCAAGACTAAACCGAACAAACGGTATAATATGAATGTACCGTTCGTTCGGTACGATTGTCAATCGATCCATTTCCTTTTTTGGTCAATGTCTAAACAAACCTATGTCCCCACCCTGCTCCAGTTGTTTCGACAGTTCGGCTATGAGGGGGTAACCCTCTCCAAAATTTCCCAGGCAACTGGGTTAGGAAAGGCCAGTCTCTACCACCATTTCCCAGGTGGCAAAGCCGAGATGGCGGAGGCGGCCCTCGCCCAGGTCAATCAATGGCTAGAAACCCATATTTTGCCGATCCTGGCTGGCACAGCCTCTTTAGAAACGGATCCTCCGCCAATGCCGATTGATCGCTTCCGGGTGATGTGTGCAGAAACCAGTCGCTTTTTCAATGAAGGACAAAATGCCTGTCTATGGGCTGTTTTAGAGCTAGAACAGTCCAGTGACGATCTCTTTCACCCGAAAATTCGTTGGGCTTTTGAGCGGTGGATTGCAGCGATCGCCACTGTCCTCATTGCCGCAGGCTTGGATGCAACCTTGGCCCAGCAACGCGGGGAAGATGCCATGATTGCGATTCAGGGGGCCTTGATCCTGTCCCACGGATTACATGATTTTGCGCCATTTCAGCGCATCATTCAACAATTGCCGGAACAACTTTGTCAGGGTATTTGAGGATGGAATTAACTCAAAAAATGATGTTTCTTTATGATTTGAACTGCTAGAACGACTGGCTATTGCTTAGCTCGATCCATCGCGCTGGGCCGATGACTCGCCAAGATTTGCTCCGTGCTCACCCGTTTATTCGACCAACATGGATCAATACTTTGACTTTTTGGCGTTTCTGATCATGTTAAGATATATGACTTAATGTACTCAACCCCCATGCTGTCTCAAATTCAGGCCCTTGCTGAAAGTTTTGCCCCTCGATTAATTGAAATCCGTCGCCATCTCCATAGCCATCCTGAATTGAGCGGTCAAGAACACCAAACCTCTGCCTATGTGGCAGGCGTGTTATCGTCC
>JBAVRC010000168.1:0-2886 GCA_049694615.1 Thermosynechococcaceae cyanobacterium
ATGCCAACCAACAAGGGCGCTTAACGGGATACTCTGTCGATATGTTGGGGCTGATCAAAAGTCAGGTTGAGAAAGAAGTCAAGCGCCCCGTCCAGTTAGAGCTGGTTCCACTGAATCCAGATGAACGAATTCCAAAACTCAGAAGCGGAGCGGTCGATATTGTCTGCGATGCCGCCAGTTTTACCTGGGAACGCGATCAAGATGTCGATTTTACCGTCAGCTATGGCACAACGGGCACCCGCTTATTGGCCCAAAAAGCCCAAGCCAACCGTTCTTGGGAAGACGCCTCCTTGGCAGACCGAAAAATCGGTGCTTTAGCCCAAACGACCAATGAGCAAGCAATTCGCCGAGCGCAACCCAAGGCTCAAATTGTTCTGCTGAAAGATCGCGCAGAGGGCTATAAAGCGCTAAAAGAAGGAAAAATCGATGCTTTTGCAGACGATGAGATTTTGTTGGATGCCTGGCTGCAAAAAACGTCCAATACAGGAAATTTTGAGATTGTCGGCCCTCCATTCTCAAAAGAAGGGATTGCCTGTATGGTACCTGAAAATAATTCGACTTTTTTAGATGGCGCGAACTATTCTCTCATCAGGTTTATGCAGGGATTTCTCCGTGGGAAGCAGCCCTATATAGACATCTTCGACCGTTGGTTTGGTCCGCAAAGCGTCCTCCCTTTGACCAAAGATCTCCGAGAGCTATTCATTGAAAACATGCAACTCGTTCTTGACGCTAAACAAGAACTGCCGGACAATGAATTGTAAGGTTCTTGTTGCATTGATGAGCCGCAGCAAGCAGTTAGTATCGCAGCCCTCTCTTCACAATTATTGCGACGAATCTCCTGGTTCCCCCTCATAGGGCTGAACACCGGTTGCCGGATAATTGTCATCGGTCGGCGAAAATAGACGAACAACTCCGCTTAAGACAAAGCGAACCATACCTTGCAGCTGAGTTCCGATGAATTGAAGGCTGCGTTTGAACCCATTTATAATAGCCATAGCATTGCCTCCTTGGGGCAGACATTCAACATTCGCAGCAATCTGCCGCAGCAGTATTTCTTGGACATACTGCTTCCGTACACTGCCACGATAAAAAATTCAATTGAGGATTTTGTGAAGATTCAAGGGCCACACCAGTTCTTCATGGTTAGGACTTAACCTAAAACTAGAAAGATCTTTGCCTCTAGCGTTCTAGACGATGGAGATGAGGCTGTGATGTCAACCCGTATTCATCTCTTAAAAAGACTGTACGTAGGGCTTGCGGCACTGGTTATGTTGGGGATCGGTGCAATGCCTCTGTTCGGGGGAGGAGCCGCTTACGGGCAAATTAGGGAAACCAAAGCGATCGCTGCGTTCCCCGATGGACATCATCAAATTTGCAGCAAACCGGATCCCATGGACTGGCGGGATGGGGCGGGGGTTTGCTTTAACTTTATAAAGACAGGTCGGCAGATTGAAGGCTACTATGGGTACCCCCATTCCGATCGCTTTGTCTGTCTCCGAGGAACCATCGATCAAAACTTGTGGCAGGGCGAAGGATTAACCTTTTCATGGTCTGGGGAATCCTGGTCTAAAAGTTTGCCATCAGACTTTAGGTGGGATACGGAAAAACGCCTGCGGTTACGGGATGGCAGGATTGTGCGTAGCACAGGACAGGGATCGGAGCGCATCGAGTGGATTCGCTTCCGTCGTGCGTCTCTAGATATCAAAAATTTTTATCGATATCGATCGCCGCGAATGACGGCGATCGCTGACCTATGCCATTGGTAAAGTGAACTCTCGTCTGCTAACCAGGCCATTTCCAATTGGTCAGTTCAGGCTTATCGAGGCCGTTAGCGTAGGCATAATGACGGCACTCAAGCTGCATATTTTTGAACCGTTCTTTGGCATGAGCCCCTACCCCTTGGAGTCGAGGAACGCGATCAATCACATCCATGGCGATGCTAAATCGATCCGTTTCGTTGTTGATGGCTAACTCCAGGGGTGTATTGATATTGCCTTTCTCTTTGTACCCGCGCACATGCAGATTACGATGATTGGTGCGGCGGTAGGTTAAGCGATGAATCAGCCAAGGGTACCCATGGAAATTGAAGATGATGGGCTTATCCAGGGTAAATAGGCTATCGAAATCGCGATCGCTCAGTCCATGGGGATGCTCGGACTCAGGTTGGAGTTTGAACAAATCCACCACATTGACAAACCGGATTTTGAGATCCGGGAAATGTTCACGCAATAACACCGAGGCTGCCAGCGTTTCCAACGTCGGAATATCGCCCGCACAAGCCATCACCACATCGGGTTCGCTCCCTTGGTCAGTACAGGCCCAATCCCAGAGGCCAATGCCCTTAGTGCAATGTTTAATAGCGGCATCCATATCCAGATATTGCAAATGAAGCTGCTTATCCGCGACGATCACGTTGATATAGTTTTCGCTACGCAAGCAATGGTCAGCGACACAGAGAAGGGAATTGGCATCCGGCGGTAGATAAATTCGGGTAACGGATGGACTCTTGTTGATCACCACATCCAGAAAACCCGGATCTTGATGGGTAAAGCCGTTGTGGTCTTGTCGCCAAACCGTGGAGGTGATCAAAAGATTGAGGGAGGAAATCTTGGCTCGCCAGGGGATGTTGCTACTGATTTCCAACCATTTGGCATGTTGATTGAACATGGAATCGATGACATGGACAAAGGCTTCGTAGGTGGAAAAGAAGCCATGACGTCCCGTCAGAAGATAGCCTTCCAACCATCCTTCTAAGGTATCCCGGATTTCTCACCAGTGGTTTGAGAGTGGACTACTGAGACTATTTGAGAGAATTAGGCCAGGGAAAAGAGCATTAGAGAATTCAATCATTCCGAAAAAGCCGTTTGAGCCTGAATGGGTCAGTAG
>JBAVRC010000169.1:0-1776 GCA_049694615.1 Thermosynechococcaceae cyanobacterium
GCTAAGGAACAGTGTTTCAGCGGTGTTACCACCTTATTGAGCCAAAATCCGGTGCGATACGATTTTTGCAAACCAAAGGTTTGCACAATGGGTTGTTGAGGAGGCTCCGAGTCGATGGTTTTCGGAACCCGATGCGCCACATGGGTCATAACCATTCCCCGCAAACACTAGCGAATGAAGAGCACAAGGGATTGGAGCAGTCCAATGCCTAAGCCTAGGATACCCCCGAGGTTTACAATCCCTTGCAGTTCGCTTTTAACAATTCCTTGGATGGCCTCCTCCAACGATTCCGGTGGCGTCGCATTCACGCGCTCCATAATCACCTGATCCAAATTTAAAATCGGAATGGCCTGCTCCATCAAGGTTTCGAGGTCGCGCTCCAAGTAGCGCTCTAGAATGAGGGCCAGCTCTTGACTCACCACATCGAGAGATGCCACTACCGCGTCAGAAGATTGGAGCCGCGTCAGAATAACGGCGGCGGCTTCATCCCAATTGACGGAGTCGCTTAACCGCTTCAGGACCGTCGCGCCCCGTGCTTGCAAATAGCCTCGTACACTATCCCGGAAGTTTTGCCGCAGTTGATTGACCGTGCTGACGGGCAGATTTTGCATGGATAGACTGCTTAACCATTCCGCTAAGCGGCGGCGCAACCCTAAGGACTTTGACAACTTCACAATCCGGGCATTACAAAGATCCCGCTCTTCAATACAAAAGGAGCGTAAGCGCAAGAGCGCATTGCGTGCCCCCAATAAGTTGGCCACCACCCAATACGTTCCGCTAGTTTGCTCGCGGAGTCCTTCGTCCAGGATGTCAATGTTGCGATCGGTCAGAAAATTAATGATTCCCAGCCGCAACTCATCGGGGGGGAGGGCTTCTTCTACAATCCAATCGGCCAGTTGGGCGGCTTGGTCATCGGCAAAACGATACTCCAGTAGCACTTGGTCAAAAATCTGATTCAGTTGTGCCTTTAAGAAATCGTCCCGTCTGGCCAAAACAGCGGTTACGCGGGGCAAGGATTGTCCGACAAAATCTTTCAGAATACGGGATAAGAGCTTGGCCGTTTTTTGTTGGGTATCGGCCTTGACCTGATCGAGGGCCAATTGCAACAGCCATTGAATCGCCGCCTGCATCCGCTCCGTTTGCAACAGCCGTTGAGCAATTTTTTGCAGCTCCTCTGGCGTCAGCAGCGAGGTCATGATGGCATTGGAGATGCGCTGGGCCAGCCTATCTTGGTTACGCGGAATGAGTCCCGGCGTGAAGGGGAGAACATAGTCGCCAATCTTGACAGCCCGATAGGGGCGAAAGAGCATTTTAATCGCGAGATCATTGGTGTAGTAGCCAATGATGCCACCCGTAATGGGGGGTAAGGCCAGCACCCAAAGGGTAGACCAATCCAAGGAAACGTTCAATGGCCGTTTGTTATCGTAAAAAGTGGAGAGTCCTTAGTCATCCTAGCAAGTTCGGTTATGCAATTTCGCAACGGGACAGACGGTGGGCCCTACCATGAAAGCAAGTTCCCCCAATTCATCGAAAGCCATGTTGTCCCTTTGCCGCTACCGTATTCTGAACCTCCCGGTTAAATCGGCGATCGCAACCCTATGGCTGGGGATTGTTACGGCTTGTTTTTTTGCCCCAACTGCTATGGCACTGCAACTTTCTTCCTCGGCCTTTGCGGCGAATGCCGCCATTCCCTCAAAATACACCTGCGATGGGCAGGATGTGTCGCCGCCGCTTCAGTGGACGGGTATTCCAGCCCAAACCCGGAGCCTGGTCCTC
>JBAVRC010000170.1:0-1883 GCA_049694615.1 Thermosynechococcaceae cyanobacterium
GGTGTTGACCGTATACTTTGTTAAGTTGCTCCCAGACCCTGAACCGGGCGAAACGAAATAGGCGATATTGCCCTTGGCCGAACGGTTAATAGGCGGAGCAATATTGAACGCAAGATTTTTGAAGCAGGTTGCAGTCGTCGAACCGCCAACTAACATAGCGTCTTTATTAATGCTCAGAATAGCGCCAAAGTTTGAGCCAAAAACGTTTGCAGTTGAGAACACGCTATTGCGGTTAAACCCGAGTTGCGGATAGTCCCAGAAGTCGCTAGCTACATTCTTGCAAAAGACGCTGGTGCCTTGTGATAAGGCAAATTGATAAACCCAATAGGCACCGTTAGGATTGGCGGTTTTAGAGATGGCGTAGATTTGGTACTGATCGTTCCCGCTACCTGATGTTTCTGCAGTAACGATGTAGCGGTCCTTGGCCTTGTCGTAGACTGCGCGCGGATCGAATGCCGATTGACCGGCAGGAACCAGCAAAAAGGCATTGAGAGTAGCTCCGCCCAATTTAGTGCAACTGGTCCGAGAATAAATTCCAATCGTGGTATTGGTAACTTCTACATACCCTTGACGACCGATTGCACCATGACTGTCGGAAGGTGCTGAATCGTTAAACGCATTGCCGTTACAGTTGTAAACAACAGTGAGGTTTTGCGTTTTGGGACCAGACGAAACTGTGGTGGGCTGAACTGAACTACCTTGAGCTGAGGCTCTCCCTTCTGGTACAACTGAAGGATCCTTTTTGATTTGGTTCAACCTAGACCGTCCACCGGGAATACCGACGGGCGGACGATCAACTTTTGCGCTAGAGGAACTGGCTTTAGGGAGTTTCCTTATATCTACCACTAAAGGCTTTACGGTTTGCGTTTCAACAACGCCACTCCCAGAAGCGCGATTTGCATTAATATTTGTTACGGAAAAAAGCGCAAGACTACCCGTGCCCATAAATGCAATGGCACTACAAAAATAAATTGTGTTCTTCATTTTTTCACCGAGTAAGACTCACACATGAATCATACTGCTTCTGAGGCGAAAATAAATTCGGATTTCAAGAAGAAATAATATTTTCGTTTCAAGAAGAAATAATATTTTTATTGTCGCTTTTATGCTCTTGTTCAAATATATAGAAATGTTCGGTTTTGATAAGCTTTGTAAATTTAAATAAATTTTCGATACCTGTCTTTTTAATTCATGCTTTCGACGATGAGCGGACAGATCTACGTGTGCGATCAAGTCTATTTCGTTTCCTGTGTGAATGAGGTATAGGATGTATCCAAAAAGCCTGATCTAGTAATGGTTCTATATACCTCGCTCGTCCGGGAACCGCTATATATCTATCCAATACGGCCTTCAATTTATCTGCTGTTCTGAAGGCAAATAGCCTGACAAACCTAAAGAGCGCAATATTCTCTACGTCCTGTCCCAGTCGCTGCGCACCCAGTTCATCAAAGAGCTCCCGGTAGAAGAAAAGCAGCTCGGATGAGGAGCAAAGGAGCGATCGCTTTGCCGATCAAGAAACGCCTACGTTCAACCTGTGGGTGAACCAGCAGCGGTAAACTGGCTTCTCCGCCGCCAAGGTCGCTATTTCCCGCTCCGTTTGGACGGGGAATGGATTATGGAGCAACCACGGATCGGAATCGGGGCTGGCAGTGAAGGTCGGGTTCGCGCTAATGACGGATCGCATCTGTTCGGCTACCTCCAGCACATCAGACTGGATAAATAAAAAGCCTCCCGGTCGAATCCTTTGGGTCAAGACCTGAATGAATTGGGGCTGCACTACGCGACGTTTTTGGTGCCGTTTCTTAAACCAGGGGTCGGGAAATTGAATGGTGACGCCCTGTATACTATCCGGCGTGAAGAGGCTGGGCAGCGAGACATTGATG
>JBAVRC010000171.1:0-3542 GCA_049694615.1 Thermosynechococcaceae cyanobacterium
GTTTCAGATTTTCCGCCTGCGTAGACTTCGGCGTTGTCGAAGAAATTGACGCCTGCATCCCTAGCGATAGAAAGGGTTTCAATCGCCGCACGCTCGTCGACCTGATTACCGTAAGTGACCCAAGATCCCAAGGATAACTCGCTGACTTGTAAACCGGATCGTCCCAATCGTCGATATCTCATACTCAATCCGCCTTTTAGGAATCCAAATACAAGTGAGATGCTCTGCCAAACTCCTACATCCTATCCGCTATCAATGATCAGAGCGATCGCGACTCCTCCCCCATCACCTGCAAAAACTGAACTTCCGCCTGCTTCTGCAATGCCCGCTTGCCATAGCGCTCAAAACTCCTCTCCGACTTGTGCCGCGTAATCTAACGGGCCAGCAACGGATCCATCCCCCGACTCACCATCTCCGTCGCCACCGTATGCCGTCCCCGATGGGGGTGGGAATCCGACACCCCCGCAATGTCCGCTAGATCCTTCACCACCTTGTACATCCCCCAATAGCTCAACCGCTTGCCCCGGCTATTATTCGACTCCGACAAAAACAACGGCGATTCGGGCGTTATGTCCTCACCCCAACAGCGTCGGAATTGCAGATAAATGTCCAGTGTCTCGATCACTTCTGGCAATAACGGCACCTGACCCGCGCTATCGTCCTTCGCTTCCCGGATTGTTAACCGTCTCCCATTCGGCCCTTTCCATATCCTATAGAATGAAGGTTGTATGAAAGTGCTAAAAGGGCCAAGGGTGCAGGTATGACCAGAAAAGCACTATTGCTCATTAACCGTCATGCCCGCAAAGGACGGCAACAAGTTGAATTCGCGGTTCAGCAGCTTCAAAACTTTGATTTAGAGTTGATTGAAGTAGAAATGCCACCGCCAAAACAGCTCTCAGATACGATTCGGCGCTACCAAGGCCAAGTCGATTTGGTCATTATTGGCGGGGGGGATGGCACCCTGAATGCGGCGATCGCCGGACTCATCGATACTCAAATTCCCCTAGGGCTGCTCCCATTAGGCACCGCCAACGATCTAGCCCGCACCCTTCAAATCCCCGTTGATATAGTCCAAGCCTGCCAGGTGATTGCAACCGGAACCCCCCAGTGTGTGGACGTAGGCTGGGTCAACGGACAGCACTTTTTTAACGTCGCTAGCCTGGGGCTGAGCGTTAAAATTACGCGCCAGCTCACCAAGGAAGTCAAGCAACGCTGGGGCATTTTTGCGTATGCGATCACAGCCTTCAATGCTCTATGGGAAAGTCGTCTCTTCCATGCCGAAGTTCGCCTTGCAGATGGGCAAATTCATCCCGTTAAAACCATCCAGATTGCAGTTGGCAATGGCCGCTTTTATGGCGGAGGCATGGCAGTCACATCCGATGCTGCAATTGATGATGGACGGCTTGATCTGTATAGTTTAGGGCTAGAGCACTGGTGGCAGATGTTGGCCCTATTTCCGCTGCTCCATCGTGGGCATCATGCTTCTACCCCCTGGAGCGACTCCTGGGCAGGCCAAGAATTTTATGTCCAGACTCGGCGACCTCGGTCCATTAATACCGATGGCGAAATTACAACCTCGACCCCCGCACATTTTCGAGTATTGCCCAAAGCATTAACCATTTTTACGCCGCCCCAAAGTTTGACTGAAATGACCCAACCGCAGCGCAATTCGACAATCTCTCTAGATAGGTGCTAAGCCTATAAAAAATATGCTGAGAACCCCTGTGTTTTAACCAGGGGATGAAAGCGGCTGTGTTGCAAAAACCATGACAATCTGGTGTGATAATCAAGCCCCTTCGTGATCGTTACAGCTCATGGATTCCGAGACCCCATTTAAATGGCGACACTTTTTGCCGGATGTCATTCTGCTCAATGTCCGGTGGTATAGTCGCTATTCATTGAGCTACCGGGATTTAGAGGAAATGAGGCTTGAGAGAGGGATTCGGGTCATGCCGAGATACGTGTAAAAAAGTGCCACTAGATTCTAGAGTTCATCCTCAGCCTGTATTTCAGGGATTTTGAAAGGCAAAGAGAACGCCATCTCCAAGGAAGAGGGAATTTGGTCAAGATCGGCAACACACATCCCCTTGCACTTAATTCCATTCGTACCCGTTCGCCGACAATGGGAACACATTACCTTTTCGTCATCGGTTGCTTGATCGGGTTTAGTCCTCGTCTGGCCTATCTTCTAGACTCTTCTCTCCAAAGATCTCCAAAAACTGAACTTCGGCTTGCTTCTGCAACGCCCGCCTGCTATAGCGCTCAAAACTCCTCTCCGACTTGTGCCGCGTAATCTGACGCGCCAGCAACGGATCCATTCCCCGACTCACCATCTCCGTCGCCACCGTATGCCGTCCCCGATGCGGATGGGAATCCGACACCCCCGCAATGTCCGCTAGATCCTTCACCACCTTATAAATCCCCCAATAGCTCAACCGCTTACCCCGGCTATTATTCGACTCCGACAAAAACAACGGTGATTCCGGCGTCATTTCCTCACCCCAACAGCATCGGAATTGCAGATAAATGTCCAACGTCTCAATCGCTTCCGGCAATAACGGCACCTGGCCCACGCTATCGTCCTTCGCTTCCCGGATGGTTAACCGCTTCCCGTCAAAATCCCCGACATTCAGCGCCTCGGCCTCCCTTGCCCGCAATCCGTGCAACAACATCCACAACAAAGCGCGATCGCGCGGTTCCGTTTCACCCCTTTGCATCGTTGCCGCGAACAGGGCCTTCACCTCTTCCGGTGACCAGTCTTGAGCCATCACCGGATCTAGCTTCGGCTTCTCAATCATCAGCATCGGATCTTTGCCGATGTAGTCGCGAACGCACAGCCACTTGAACAGACTCTGCAATGCCGAAAGGGAGAGGCTAATCGTCGCCGCTTTACGTTGCCCGCCCCGTTTGGAGGGTGCAGTCTTGAGGTGCGTCTTATAGCGATCAATGTCTCGGGCCGTGATGTCTTGCCAACCTTTCTCGGTCCAATCCAGAAATGCCTTGAACTCCCGTTCATAGGCTTTGCGCGTATTAGGCCGCAGTTCCCGACTCCGTAGAAATTCCTCCACCCGCGACCAACGTAGGTCTACTGGGACCGATTGGGGCAAAGGCGATCGCGCTGCAATACCCTGCGTCGCGACCCGGGCGGGAACTGGTATCAGTTTGACAGCGGGGATAGACATAAAACTAGGGATGCAGCGTAATGGCCAAAATTGTGATTTCGTCCGAATTTGGACCATAGCACCAGAACACTCGGTATGCTCCAGGCGTCCGGTTTTCGACATAAGCCTCGAACACATCGGCGTTGTTTGGACCTTTTAGAGAATCATACTTGTGGGTCTTGAGTCCAGGGTGTCGTAAATTGGTCTCCATTAACCCCAAGGTCTTCAGAACCTTCTTATGCTTCTTGGGATCGACCTTCGCCAGTTGGGCTAAAGCCGCCTTGGCCTCTCGGGTAAACTTCAAGCGAAACGGCATTACTCATCGGCCTCAAGATCGGCATACGGGGCAAAAGACCCCATCTCCTGCAACTCCCCCATCTC
>JBAVRC010000172.1:0-6110 GCA_049694615.1 Thermosynechococcaceae cyanobacterium
GGTGTGGGTTCCCCGCCGCTTTGTATCCTTGCGGCACGGTCGGACAACCTCGTAAAGGGGAAAATGGGAGGGGACTGTAGCATCGGAGTTGGGGGCAAATGCAAGGACTTTAATCTCTTGCTTATAGCAAGTCCCGCAAAACGGACTGTTTTGGCCCGACCGGATAGAATTTATTAAACTACTTACGTTGTACTCACCCCCTTCAATCAATGCCCCATATGCATTTCAAAAAATCCTTGGGGTCTAGGGTCTAGTATTTTGGGACTAGGGGACAAGTATTTATAGGGGAGGGGCAATAGTATTGATGTACTCACCTCAATCCCCTAGCCTGCTTAGGATTGGAGGCGTTTCATCCGTCCCCTTCGATGGGTTTAAAATGTACTCGTTTTTAGACTCGATACTTGCTTTTCATGGTAATGCAATCATTTCTGTATCAAGCACTACGATTTTATGCTATATTAGCTTAATATTGAAGTTATCCTTACATTTGCGTTCCGAAGGATTATCCAATCAAGGCAAGACTGCTTTCGAGCAACGGAAGCCGTTATGCCAGATAGACTTTAAGGCCCATCAGGCTCGGCCCCGACCCGTCGGAAAACGGTATTCAATGTATCCATTTGCTTGCAAAAAAGATAATTTTGATACAAAATAGAATGCGATGGTATCAAGCATAACTATTTTAATTTCGTCTAAGTTTTGAGCGCAAGTTTTTATGAGATGAGAGCCTAAAATCAGGTCTCGAATGACAAATTGAGTGCAATTAACGTTTTACTAAAAACGTGGTAGAAATTGTGTCAAAGGCTTGCTGTGCAAAGCTTTCGCTTGAGTACATAAAATCTATTGCCGCTGACCGTAAATACTCGTCCCCCTACGGATCAATACTCGGACCTCTACCCCGTCAAAAATATTGAAGCCTTGGTCTGTAAGGGCTAGAGGGCTTGAGTACTTTTTTAACTAATTCAATAAATCCTATCGGCGATCGCACCATTCGCTGTTTTTGAGCGGGCTGATATAACAGGTTCATCGTTCATCGCGGCACGCCTCTAACGCAGAACCTGATATACCTACCGTTCTCCACCTGACCGCGCAGCGACCCGAACGATTCTCTAGCTCCAGTTCCCTACACCTTAGAAGAGAAGTTGCGCCTTGGCTTATTTCCACCCTGAAACCTGCGATCGCGAGGCGATTGGCTCAAGGTTTTCTGAACTGCGAAGGCAGATTGGTAAGTCAGGCGCGTCTTCTTTCTATCTCTGGGAGGGGGACAGTTCTCATAGACGCAAACCCCTATTTATTCTGGAATGCATCCTAATGACACCTCCCCCTAATTCGGCACTCCTTAATGCCCCGGTTACCGACCTCGCCATTACAAAGTCCACCGATCCGTCTAATCCGACAGCCAAAAAGTCCAGCGGCAACTGCGGTTGCACGTCTAGCAGCCCCAAGCCTGCGATGGATCAAAAAATGATAGATCGGATTTCAAAGCATCCTTGTTATAGCGAAGAAGCCCATCACCATTACGCTCGGATGCATGTGGCCGTTGCGCCAGCCTGCAATATTCAGTGCAACTACTGTAATCGCAAGTACGACTGTGCCAATGAAAGCCGCCCCGGTGTGGTTAGCGAACTCCTATCCCCGGAAGAAGCCGCCCACAAGGTGCTGGTGATTGCTGGCAAGATTCCTCAGATGACAGTGTTGGGCATTGCCGGACCGGGCGACCCCCTCGCCAACCCGGACAAAACCTTCCGCACCTTTGAATTGATTGCCGATAAAGCGCCCGACATTAAGCTTTGCCTCTCGACCAATGGGTTGATGTTGCCCAACCATGTGGATCGGATCAAGGCGCTCAATGTGGATCACGTCACCATCACCATTAATATGGTTGATCCCGAAATCGGCACGAAGATTTATCCCTGGGTCCGTTACAACCGCAAACGCTACACCGGGCTCGAAGCGGCTCGCATCCTCCACGAGCGCCAAATGGAAGGACTCCAAGCGCTCAAGGAAGCCGATATTCTCTGCAAAGTGAATTCGGTGATGATTCCAGGGATTAACGACGAACACCTGGCGGAAGTGGATCAGGTGATTCGTGAAAAAGGGGCATTCCTCCACAACATCATGCCCCTTATTTCCGCTCCCGAACATGGCACCCACTTCGGTCTAACCGGACAGCGCGGTCCCACCTCCAAGGAGCTAAAGGCGCTCCAAGACAAATGCGCCGATAGCAATATGAAGATGATGCGCCACTGTCGTCAATGTCGGGCCGATGCGGTGGGCTTGTTGGGCGAAGACCGTTCCCAGGAATTCACCAAAGACAAGTTCATGGAAATGGAGCCGGAGTACAACGCGACGGTCCGCCAAGTGGTTCATGCCAGCATTGAACAGCGCCGCACTGAACAACAAGCCATCAAGTCCCAGGTGAAAAAGCAACCTGTTGCTGAAACGCCCAAAATTCTGTTGGCAGTGGCTACCAAGGGCGGCGGTTTGGTTAATCAACACTTTGGTCATGCCAAGGAATTCATGATTTATGAAGTGGATGGCAGCGAAGCGCGTTTTGTCACCCATCGCAAGATTGATCACTACTGCCAAGGGGGGTACGGCGAAGCCGCCACTTTGGAAGGCGTGATCAAGACGATCGCCGATTGTAAGGCTGTGCTGGTGTCGAAGATCGGCGATTGTCCCCAAAAAGAACTGGCCCAAGCCGGAATTCAATCGGTGGAAGCCTACGACGTGATTGAAAAAGTCGCCCGCGAGTATTACGACCAATACCTGCAAACCCTGCAAGGAGTGGGAGTATGACCGTCATTTACCTCGATAACAATGCCACCACCAAGGTCGATCCCGAAGTCGTCAAAGCGATGGTGCCCTTCCTGACTGAGTTTTATGGCAACCCCTCCTCCATGCATACCTTTGGGGGGCAAGTGGGCAAAGCCGTCAAAACCGCGCGATCGCAAGTGGCCCAACTCCTCGGCGCGGAAGACTCGGAAATCGTGTTCACAAGCTGCGGCACCGAAGGCAACAACACCGCCATCCGAGCGGCGATCGCTGCCCAACCGGAGCGCAAGCACATCATCACCACAGCGGTAGAACACCCAGCGGTCTTGAATGTGTGCAAGCAGCTCGAAAAACAAGGTTACACCGTCACCTACTTGTCGGTGGATGGCAAGGGTCAAATTGACCTAATGGAACTGGAAGCAGCCCTGACGGGCAACACCGCCTTGGTTTCCGTGATGTATGCCAACAACGAAACGGGGGTTGTCTTCCCCGTGGAGCAGGTGGGACAACTGGCCAAGGAATATGGTGCGGCCTTCCATGTGGATGCGGTGCAGGTGGCGGGTAAAATCCCCCTCAACCTGAAAAACAGCACCATTGATCTGCTGACCATTTCCGGCCACAAGCTCCATGCACCCAAGGGCGTGGGTGCCCTCTATGTGCGACGCGGGTTCCGCTTCCGACCCTTCCTCCTAGGCGGTCATCAAGAACGCGGTCGGCGGGCGGGCACGGAAAATGTGCCAGGGATTGTGGCCCTGGGCAAAGCCGCAGAATTGGAATCCCTCCACCTCGAAACAGCGGTAGCACGGGAACGCCAATTGCGCGATCGCCTAGAGCAAACGCTCCTTTCTAGCATTCCCGATTGCGAAGTGAATGGCGATCGCAAGCATCGGTTGCCCAATACCACCAACATCGGCTTCAAGTACATCGAAGGAGAAGCGATTTTGCTCTCCCTCAATCAGTACGGGATTTGTGCCTCTTCTGGGTCTGCTTGCACCTCCGGCTCCTTGGAACCCTCCCATGTGCTACGGGCGATGGGCTTGCCCTACACCATTCTCCACGGCTCCATTCGGTTTAGCCTCTCGCGATATACCACTGAAGCCGAAGTGGATCGGGTGCTGGCGGTGATGCCGGGGATTGTGGAGCGCCTGAGAGCACTCTCTCCGTTCAATAGCGATGCCTCGGATTGGTTACAAGGCCGCGAAGAAGCGGTGCTGGCCACGCGCTAACCTCTCCCTATACTCTTCTACCCCTTAGGAACACGGCTATGTGGGACTACACCGAAAAAGTACTCGACCTCTTCTATAACCCCCAAAATCAGGGTGCTATTGAAGACCCGCAAGAACTGGGCATTGCCGTGGTCTACGGCGAAGTCGGCAGTATTGCCTGCGGAGATGCCCTCCGACTCCACCTCAAGATCGAGATTGATCAAGACAAAATCCTGGATTCGCGCTTCCAAACCTTCGGTTGCACCAGTGCGATCGCCTCTTCGTCGGCTTTGACGGAACTGATCAAGGGACTCACCCTAGATGAAGCCCTCAAGGTGACCAACAAAGAGATTGCCGATTACTTAGGCGGTCTCCCGGAGGCCAAAATGCACTGCTCTGTGATGGGGCAAGAAGCCCTCGAAGCTGCCATCTATAAATATCGCGGCATCGAAGTAGAAGTCCACGAGGAAGACGAAGGCGCACTGCTCTGCTCTTGCTTTGGTATTAGCGATGCCAAAATTCGCCGGGTCATTATTGAGAACAATTTGACCACGGCAGAACAAGTCACCAACTACGTCAAAGCGGGCGGCGGCTGCGGCACCTGTCTGGCTGATATCGAAGATTTGATTGCAGCGGTGAAGCAGGAAACGGTTGCTACAGCGGCCCGAGTCGCTGCCGAAATTTCAATCGCTCAACAGCGAGCGCAGCAACCTCTGACCACCGTGCAAAAAATCGCCTTGATCCAGGACGTGCTGCATGAAGTCCGTCCCGTGCTGCTGGCCGATGGCGGCGATGTCGAACTCTACGATGTGGAGGGCGATCGCGTCAAGGTCATTCTCAAAGGGGCTTGCGGCTCCTGTAGCAGCAGCACCGACACGCTGAAATACGCCATTGAAGCCAAGTTACAAGAACGCATCTTACCCACCCTCAAAGTTGAGGCTGTGCCATGAACCCCATCCAACAACATCTGACCGTTGAGCGATCGCCGCCCAACCCCATTCGAGGACTACACACACCTAGACTAAACGACCGACTGACCTCGAATGACTTGAACCCTCTCAACACCCCTAAGGAGAAAATCCATGACAGACGAAAGCATTAGACAGATAGCCTTCTACGGCAAAGGTGGGATTGGTAAATCCACCACCTCGCAAAACACCATCGCCGGGATGGCTGAACTCGGTCAGCGCGTCATGATCGTTGGCTGCGACCCGAAAGCAGACTCCACCCGCTTAATGCTCCACAGCAAAGCTCAAACCACCGTTCTGCACTTGGCCGCTGAACGCGGTGCCGTGGAAGATGTGGAACTCGAAGAAGTGCTGTTGACAGGATATCGCGATGTCCGTTGCGTTGAATCCGGCGGTCCTGAACCCGGTGTGGGTTGTGCGGGACGCGGCATCATCACTTCCATTAACTTCCTGGAAGAAAATGGTGCCTACGAAGACCTCGATTTCGTCTCCTACGACGTATTGGGCGACGTGGTTTGCGGCGGGTTTGCCATGCCCATCCGGGAAGGCAAAGCCCAAGAAATCTACATCGTCACCTCCGGCGAAATGATGGCTATGTATGCCGCTAACAACATTGCAAGAGGCGTTCTCAAATATGCCCACTCCGGCGGTGTCCGTCTCGGCGGTTTGATTTGCAACAGCCGTAAGGTTGACCGGGAACTCGAACTCATCGAAACCCTAGCCAAACGGCTTAATACCCAGATGCTGCACTTTGTGCCCCGCGACAACATCGTCCAACACGCCGAACTGCGCCGGATGACGGTGATTGAGTACGCTCCCGATAGCCAACAGGCCGAAGAGTATCGCATTCTCGCCAAGAAGATCATCGACAACAAGAACCTTGCCATCCCAACCCCCATCACGATGGATGAACTGGAAGATCTGTTGGTCGAATTCGGTATTCTCGGCGGTGAAGAAGAGTACCAAAAAGCCATTCAAGAAGGCACCAAAGCTCCCGCTGGCGTTGCCTAGGGGATGCGGGCGGGCTACGCCCACTCGACGCCTCTAGAAGGGGGGATAGACGACGGGAGATTGTTGCTGAACCAATCACCGCATATCCCCTCTCCCCCATCCCCCCTTTCTACCCCCTATTTCGATGAGAGGAACACCATGACCTACACAGAAG
>JBAVRC010000173.1:0-4064 GCA_049694615.1 Thermosynechococcaceae cyanobacterium
ATACGTTCTCTGTAACCTCTACTACTCTCAATGCCGATACACTGAAGCCAAACCACTGTATGGGCAATCGCTTCAAATTGCTGAAGATAAGTTGGGCTTGACCCATCCCACAACAGTTCTTGTGCACCAAAATCTTGCTAACTTATACGACAAAATGATAGCGCAATTTAAACTTCTCGGTCGCTAAGACAAAATTGTGGAAGTTTTAGAAAAAGAAATTGCCTTACGCTCTAAATAACTAGCAGTAATACATCAGTTAAATGAATGATAGCACTACTCCAACCCTCAATAATGATTGCCCGATTTACGATGATGAATCGCCGTCAAATTAGTCGCATCCAGCACAGAACCGCCTTCCACCACCGCATAAACCAACCAGTGGTCGCTACAATCCATCCGATTCTCCACCCGACAAGACAAATAAGCCACCGCATCCTTTAAGATTGGGCACCCATTGGCCGCCGTCTCCGTTTCCACCCCCACAAAGCGATCCTCCCCCGGACTAAACGGTTTCAGGAAATGCTTCATCAACCCCAGATGCTTCCCTTCCCCCAAAATATTCAGCACAAACCCATTATCCCGGTGCAACAACGACTCGATCGCCCGATCTTTGGCCACCGCCACCGTAATCCCCGGCGGGCTAAACGTCGCCTGCGCCACCCAATCCGCCAACATGGCACTCCGCGCATCCTCCTGCATCGCCGTCACCACACACAACGACCCCACCAAACGCCCCACCGCCTGCGCCGTCGGATCCACCTGGGACTCCAAACTCACCTTTTGCCGCGACTGGCGCACCTTCTTCGTTTTCTTCAGCGTTTGGGCAAAATCCGTCCCCGCCTCCTCGCAAAGCTGAAGCGTCGCCGCCGTCGGCTTAAACTTCACCCGAATCGGGTCAAACCCAAACTGGAACCCTGCATCCTTCAACTTGGTTTCCAACAAATCGATCGCCTCGCCACTCCAGCCATAGGAGCCAAATACCCCAGCCAACTTAATTTTGGTCGCACTGGTCATCACAATTCCCAAGGCCGTTTGTACCTGGGTCGGCGCATGACCACCCAACGTCGGCGACCCAATAATAAACCCATCCGCCTTTTCCACGGCCACCTGGATCTCCTCCGGCGTCGCCACCTCGCAGTTGATGGACTCCACCCGCACCCCCGCCTTCGTAACGCCCCGTGCGATCGCCTGAGCCAAGGTCGTCGTATTGCCATAGGCCGACGCAAACAACAACGCCACCGCCAACTCCTGCGCCTTCTGGGTTTGGCTCCAAGTGCGGTAAGCCTGCGTCAGATCCAGCCGCCCATACTTCACCAAAGGCCCATGTCCCGTCGCATAAATTTGGGCCGGATACTCCGCCAACTTGTCCAAGGTGGCATCCACCTGACGGGCATTGGGAGCCATCAAACAGTCGAAATAATACTTGCGATCCTCTTGAATCGACTGAAACCCTTCATCAAACACCTGATCGCCGCAAATATGCGCCCCAAAAAACTTGTCGCTAAACAAAAGTTGCGTCGCTGTATCGAAGGTACAAAGACTCGTGGGCCAACGCGGGTTAGAAGTGGGGATAAACTGTAAAACATGCCCCTGCCCTAGATCCAAACTGTCATCGCCCCGGATGGTTTGAACCCGCTGGGTCAAATCTGGCACATTTTCTTTGAGCACAATCGCGCCGGGATTGGAGGCCACAATCGCCACCTGGGGTGCCAGGGCCACCAATGCTTTCAAGGTGGCACAACGGTTCGGATTCACCCGACTCATGACCACATAGTCCAGGGTGGTCAAATCGAAGCGCTCCTGAAGGGCACTCAGAAATAACTCGGTAAAGGTTTCCCCTGGCGGATCGAGAAGGACTGTCTTATCGCCCCGAATCAAGTAACTGTTGGCCGTCGTACCCCGTTGCAACCCATACTCAATTTCAAATTTGAGACGGGTCCAACTGCGCGATCGCAAAACAGTCGTATCGGTTGCGACGGGAAAGACCTGTACATCCCTGGGTTTGGTGGTCGCCATCGTCAATGTCTCACCCCATCTAAAAACAGTAAAAGCCCGCTTGGTTTTTACTGTAGTGGAATTTAGACCCAGACTTCATTGACAATTTATATCGTTTCCTCCCACCCAGGCAGATGGGTCAGAAGAAAGATGGGGTAGGCGATCGCACCCATCACACCCAGCCGATCGCCCACAGCGACTTACTTGGGCTTGTTGGCGGGCGGTTTTGCCTGTGGAGCCGGGGCAGGTTTGGCACCCGGTGCAGCCTGACCAGCGGGTTTCTGTTGCTCTAGGGCAAACTGGAGGGCTGCCCGATCTGGGACCAGGGTAATTTGCTGAATGCCAGGCCCATTCTCCTTCATCAGAGAATCCACAATTCGAGAAAGAGAGGTCACTTCCACCTTGGTGGTGCTGCTCAGCTTCGGATCCCGTTGCTTCAGTTGATCCAACATCCCTTGCAAATCTTGCTTGTTGAAATAAAAGGGAATGACCTTACTTTTCCCCTGCTCAATGGTTAAAAGGCCCTTATCGGCCCCACCTACGGCATAAAACAAGGGAATATCGTTAAATTCTTTGACATCCTGACCATTTTGTTTCAGAACCGTCAACGCTGCATCCAATTGTTGTTTGGGCGGCAGAAACTCGAACATCAAAGATTCAGCCTTGTCTTTGTTTTTGAGCTTAATGTCGTAAGCCTGACGCATGGACAGGGCCAAAACCTTGGCACTCTTGCCAATATCCGGCTTTTGCGTTTTCAGGGCAGTGACCAATCCTTGGGCATCTTGCTGGCTCATAAAAAAGGTCGCGATTTGCACCTGTTTCGTTTTATCTTTGGGATTAGGGATCGATGCCAGAATTGGAATCCCCTCTTGGTTGGTCACCGCAAACACAGGGATAGGCTCCAGACGCTTCAATGCATCGGCTTCAGGAAGCGCGACGGCAGCGGGAGGACGTACAAACAGCGGGGCACATACAGATCCCCCTACTAGGCTCAGGGTTAAGCCCAATTGAATCAATGATTTCATAAAGTTATTTTTCCTCGTCAACAAGAGGCACACAGATTGGGTCTCAGTTCGCAACCCTTGCTTAGTCAAGTCGGTCGCTTACGTCTGGTGAAAGCTTACATCATTCTGCCCAAACCAACCATCTTTTCGCTTGAGCCTCTGACGCGCCCTTTTGTTAAAGGTTCCAAATGCAGAAAATCGGCCTTCATGGATAGGATGCAAAATAGGGCAGATTGTATGGACAGACTTAACTTCTATCGGCAAATTTTAAGGATTTTGGGAATTCTGCTGGGTCTAGGGACCGTAGGCTGTCAACCTCGCACTGAGGGATTGAAGCTGGGAACCCTACTGCCCATTTCAGGGGATTTGTCATCCTATGGCTCGTCGATGCAAAATGCAGCACGGCTGTTGGTCAATACCGTCAACCAATGCGGTGGCGTTTTAGAACACCCTGTCACCTTAATCAGTGAGGATGACCAAACCGATCCAGCCGTTGGGGCTGCAGCCATGACCAAGCTGGCCGAGGTCGATCGAGTTGCCGCCGTGATTGGGGCCGCCTCCAGTGCTGGATCCAGTGCAACCATCCCCATTGCCGTGCGCAATCGAGTCGTCCAAATTTCACCCTCCAGCACCAGTCCCCTCTTTACCGAACGGGCACGCAAAGGCGAGTTCCAGGGGTTTTGGTTTCGGACAGCCCCGCCAGATACCTTTCAAGGCAAGGCGCTGGCCCAAGTATTTCATCAGCGCGGGTTGCGGCGGGTGGCCATTTTGGCGGTGAATAACGACTATGGCAACGGTCTGATGGATAGCTTTATCCCGACCTTTAAGGCCCTTGGCGGGCAGATCGCTAATGCACAGCGTCCGACACGCTATGACCCCAAGGCCATTGCCTTTGATGCTGAGATCCGGCAAATTGCGGCAGCGCAGCCGGATGGGGTACTTTTAATTGCCTACCCCGAAACGGGAAGTCTCATTCTCAAATCGGCCTTTGAATTGGGGCTACTGGGCCAACAAACCCAATGGATTGCCACCGATGGCCTGAAGGATGTCAAACTGGCGCAACTC